>JACPRT010000206.1 GCA_016189845.1 Chloroflexota bacterium
AAAGCCCACCTGAGCGAGTACCTGCGATTGGCCCAAAGGGGTGAACATTTGATCGTGCTGGACCGGGACACCCCGATCGCTGAGATCGTGCCGACCCGCCCACGAACCAGGCTCCAAGTACGAAAGCCCGCGCCCGGCGCACCGCCCTTGAACCGGGTTCCACTGCCCGGTCCGCTGAAGCTGAGAGTGGACATCGTCGACCTGCTTCTGGAAGAGCGCCAGGGGCATCGATGATTGCGTACGTGGACGCGTCAGTTTTGCTTCGGGTCGCGCTTGGCCAGCCGAACTCTCTAAAGGAATGGCGTCATATCGAACGAGGCGTCTCGAGCGCTTTGGTTACGACAGAGAGCCTTCGTGCGCTCGATCGTCTCCGCCTGCGGAGCGGCCTTGCCGACTCCCACGTAGCGGAACGTCGGTCGACAATCATGTCCCTGATTTCGTCGCTGGAAATCGTCGGAGTCGACGCGACGGTTCTAGATCGGGCGGCCCAGCCAATGCCGACGGAACTCGGCACTCTCGATGCGATTCACCTGGCCACCGCCCTGCTTTGGAGAGACATGGCGCAGTCTGACCTAGTGATAGCCACCCACGATGTTGCACTCGGGCTCGGGGCAAAGGCCCATGGATTCGCTGTGGTCGGGGTCGGATCGAACTAGCCAGTCCGAAGGTGATCTGCGGGCGTTGCGTGCATTTCCGTGGGGAGCTTCAGGCGAACACCGCCCTGACAAGCGTCACCCCACCCCAGCCTGCCAGCACCACACCGCTCGCGCGACTGAACCACATCCCGCGGCTACCGGGGAGCAGTTTCTCGACGAGAACGAACGCGGCGATCCCGCCTATCCAGACCAGATTCATGACGCCGCCAACGAACAGGAGCGCCATCAGCACCCAGCAGCATCCGAGGCAGTAGCGTCCGTGTTTCAAGCCCATCACGAGACCGCCGAACGTCCCGCTTCGCCATTCGGTCATCAGGAACGACAGCGGTGATCGGCAGCTCGTCACGCATACGGCCTTGAGGTTTGTCCACTGATAGGCCCCGGCCCCGATCAGGATCACACCCCCGGCGATCCCGCTGGCGAATTTCAACTCCGGTGACAGCAACGAGACGGACTGGAATCCAGTGTGCGCCAGTGCCGCGACGGCCGCGAATGCGCCCCAGACCACGATGTATCCGCTAACGAACGCCATGGTCGGGATGTAGTTTGAGGGTCCACGATTCTTACCAGCGGAGGCGTAGAAGAGGATCATCGGGGCAGCCGATGGCACCATCATGGCCACCATCATGGCTGCCCACATGACGAATGTCAGCCCGAAGTCGCCAAAGTTCCCACCACGGGCCTGTGGCATCGCCATCGCGTCCGCCATGCCCATGGCCTCGCCGCCGCTGCCGCCACTGATTCTCAGGAGGTAGGCCCAGGCAACGCCAACGACCGCGACCATCCCGAGGCCGACGACCAGCCGGTCTCGCGTCAGAACGGACTGCAGCCCACGCGCCGAATCGAGGATCGTGTCGGGCTCTTGGCGCGAGGCCCTACGGGCCCTTCAGATCGAATGTCCCGATCACCGACGAGCTGCCCCGGTGCTCGAACGACAGATTGGGGTCCGACGACTTCATGATCGTGCCTCGCCGGATGCTCACCGCCCCCGCGAAGACCGGGACCAAGACTCCACTGATCTTGGAATCGAGTGGCGGTTGACCGGGCATGGGATTGGGGATGCTTTCCGATCCCGCCTCAAGAAGGCCAGGGACGTTTACCCTCGCGTTCCCGTTCTTCTTTTCAAAACTCACGGCGCCCCGTTGCGGTGCAAGCATCTTGCCTATCAATCCGGCCAAGGCGCCGAATACTCCGCCTGATTGCCCCGACAGAATCGCCAAGAGGGCATCAACCTGCTGCTGCGATGCACGCTGGTCGATGCAGCCGCCCAGTGTCCAGTTGCCTTCGAAGACCTTTCCGGGTATGCGGAAGTAGAGGGCCAGGTTCACATCGTTCAGCCGGGTGCTGCCGTGACTGCCCTGCTGAATGTGGAGCCCCCAGATGGCGTCGCACGGGCTCTTCGTGGGATCGCCGCCCACGTTGCAGGGGCACGTCACGTTGCAGCTGCAGACCTCAAGGATGTCGCCACGGAGTTGCCAGGCAGGACCGGTAGCCATTCGGATCCTCCTCGAGTCGCGGTAGATCGCAAACGTTAGCAGAACGGTCCCGCGGCTTCAAGTTAGGCCAAGCAGAGCTCACCCTTGGACAGACCCGGCCCGCGCCCTGTGCCGGCACCGCCCAAAGGGTCTGCGATGCGTCGTCAGTTCTCATCAGGCGCGACCGTTTCGATTGCGCCCCCGACCAGTGGATTGACGACCCGCACGGCGCCGTACGACTGACCGTCGGACAAATCCTCGGAATAAACGACGGTCGCGCCCGAGATTTCCGCAGCATGTATCACGAGCGCGTCCCAGCAACCGATCTGATAACGATCCTCGATCTCCAGCGCGTTGAGGATCGACTCGCCGGTGTTCACAACAATCTCCCGGCTCAGGTAATCGGTCACGATCTCGCGCACGGTGTCCGTATCGACTGGCCTGGCTGTCTTCCGCCGCAGGTTTACGCATAGCTCTTGCAGTCCAGTGCGGTCAATCAGCTCTTCCCTCGTCTCTCCGCTCGCACGCCCGCGCCCTTGGACCTGTCCATCGCGGCCGTCATACTGTCCGGAGCGGCTACGGGCAAGTCGCTGGCAAGTTGGCGGAGGGCGACCGGTGGTTTCTGTTCCAGCGTTCCTGCTGCGACGGCTCTACATGAAGGGCAGCCTGCACAACCGGCAGGACGGCTGGGGGTTTCGCCTGAAGAACAGCCTGGGATCCGGATATGCAAAGGGGATGCTTCCCCTCACGCTCGATGGCGCCGAGGTCCCGATGAAGAAAGCCTTATTCACCACCGAGGGCGCCGAAGCGCCGGTTTGCTTCGCCGATGTCGACGATCAGCGGACCTTTGGTCTCCAGATGGGCAAGGTTGTCGCCATAGCCGTCCACGGCGATCCCCTGCCGCCAGGCGCGCACACCATCGGGATGGGGTTCATCGTGCCCGGGCTTGGAAAGCTTCGCTTCGACTTCTCAGACGTAGCGCAGGCTGCGGACCCTCCCGGCACATGAACCATGGTGGATACCCGTTCGTGGCGCGATGAGCAGCGGGACGGACCGTCCAACCGTAATGGCTGAAGCAGTCCGGCGCATCGCCGTGACCGGCGCCGCAGGGTTCCTTGGCCGTGCGTTGGTGGATCGCCTGTCGGCTCGGCCTGAGGTCGAGTGTGTACTTGCGATCGACGTCCGCTCGAATCCGAAGCTCGGCACGCCCCCGCTAAACGTCAAATGGGCCGTAGGAGACGTTCGAGAACCCCTCGACGACCTGTTCAAAGCACATGGCATCGACGCAGTGGCCCATCTCGCATACCTGCTGCGTCCTTCACACGACCGCGCCCGAGTTCACGCGATCAACACGGGCGGTACTGAAAACGTAGCGAGTGCCTGCGAGGCGGCGAAGGTCAGGGCGATCGTGTACCCGAGTAGCACGACCGTGTATGGCGCACACGCAAGCTACAAGCGGCCCTACCTCGAAACGGACCCGGTGAATCCCGTGAAGGGATTCCAGTATTCCGAGGACAAGGTCGAGGCCGAAAAGATCCTCCTGGGCTTCGCGGACCGGACCGGCGCAAGGGTCGCGATCCTCCGCGCGCCCCCGGTGATGGGTCCGTCGGCCGACAACTTCATCGTGCGATCGCTAACTCGGCGATTGCTGCCGTCGCCATGGGGCACAAACGTCCAGCTCCAGTTCCTTCACATCGACGACCTTCTGCACGCGCTCGTGCTCGCGCTCACGACCAGCGTGCGCGGCGTATACAACGTCTCTGGACAAGGCTCGGTGCGCTGGAAGGACATGGTCCGAGTGTTCGGTAACCGGGTGGTGCCGGTGCCAGCCCCGGTCCTGAAATCGGTGGTCGGCCTGACCTGGGCGCTCCGTCTCCAGTCAGACTCGCCAGCGTGCGGAGTCGAGTTCATCCGCTATCAATGGCTCGCAGATACCTCGAAAGCCGATCGAGAACTAGGATGGCGGCCGCGGTATTCATCCGAGCAGGCACTCCTCGCGGCCCGCCCCGCAATCGGAATCCCTCAGTGACGCCTCGGAGCGTCATCATCGACACCGACACAGGTATCGACGACTTCTTCGCGATAGTCCAGGCGTTGCGATCACCGGAGTTGGATGTCGCCACGCTTACGACGGTCGGGGGCAACGTTCCCCTGCGCTACGCGACTCGAAACGCCCTGCGAGCCGTGGAGTACGCCGGTCGGATAGAGATATCCGTCATTCCCGGCGCGGCCCGTCCACTTCGAGGCAGGTTCCACTACGCGCCTTACTACCACGGTCCCGGCGGGCTCCCCGCGCCGATGCCCCGGCCAAAGGTGTATCGCGTCTTGCGCGATGCGGTCGACTTCCTCCACCTTCGCGCCACCGGCATCCGTGCGCGCAAGGTACCTTTCACGCTGATCGCCCTTGGCCCCGCGACCAACGTCGCGCGACTCTTCCGGCGGCTGGGAGAGACCAAAGGCCGGAACTCCCTCGAACGAGTCGTGATCATGGGAGGGGCGGTGGACGTTTCGGGAAACGTGACCCCGTTCGCCGAGTTCAACACATGGAATGACCCCGAGGCGGCAGCCGAAGTTTTCGCAGGGGACATCCCCGTCACGCTGGTGCCGCTCGACGTCTGCAATCAGGTCAGGGTCTCCCGATCCGACTTCGCTGGGGCGGAACCAACCGCCCGCCGGCTAGGCGTGGCCTGGCTAAAGCGTCACCCCGGCCGCCAGCTTGGCCTGGCCGACTGTGTGGCGATCGCCGCCGTTGCCGATCCCGGAGCCTTTCGGTTCGAGCGGATACCGCTTGAAGTCGACACGTCGCTCGGACCCGAGCGGGGGCGCACCAACCGTAGCGGGAGCGGCAATACGATCGAGGTCGCGGTCGAAATCGACGCTGACCGCGTCCTGCGGGCGATCCGCGAGCGGGCTTTCGCGCCCCCACCTCCCGGCGACCCTCTGCAGGGCTCACCGTCGCCAGGCAAAGCCAGATCACGTCCAAGTGCCGCGATACAATCCTGATGGCGACCAAAACGCATGAGCCGACACCGTTAGCACCCGCCTGGGGACCAATGCCAGTCTCATTAATCGACCGAACCGACCGCGAGCTCTTGAACATCCTCCAGTCGGAGTTTCCGCTCGTCGAGGAACCGTTCAAGGCGATCGCTGAGAGGCTTGGTACGACCGAGGACGACGTCTTCGCGCGCATCCGCGTGCTGAAGAAGAAGAACGTCGTCCGCCAGATAAGCGCGATCTTCGACACTCGCCGACTGGGGTACCGCACTGCCCTGGTGGCCATGCGCTTCCCTGATGAGCTGCTGCACCCGGGTGCGAAGGAGATCAACAAGCACCCAGGGGTGAGCCACAACTACGCCCGCAACGGCCATTTCAACCTGTGGTTCACGCTCGCCGTGCCGCCGCATGAGAGCCTCGAGGGTACGGTCGAGCAAATGGCGAAGGAGACAGGCGCCACCGCCACGCGCATTCTCCCGACCATCCGGTTTTTCAAGATCGGCGTGAACTTCGACATGGTGAACGAGGTCTCCAACGCAAAGGAGTACTTCGTCCCCGACTCCCCGCACGATCCGGCTCCACCTCAGCGAAGCCGCTCGTCCGCGTCTCCCGCACGAGGACTTCAGGCCGCAGCCTCCCCAGACGGCGTCGTGCCCGCAGGCGACGACTCCTGGAACAAGGCGCAGCCGCTGTCGCCGCAGGACATCGCATTCATCCGGGAGATGCAGGAGGACGTTCGCCTCGTCTCCAGGCCCTTCGACGCCATGGCGCGCCGGCTCGGCATGACCGTACCCGAGCTGTTCGACTACGCCCAGAAGATGGTCGAGCGCAAGCTGATGCGCCGCTACAGCGCGGTCCTCTACCACCGCCGCGCCGGCTTCGCCGCCAACGCAATGGTCGTGTGGCGAGTGCCGCCCGAGCGGTCGCAGGAAGTGGGCGAGGTCTTTGCGAAGTCGCCCTGGGTCACCCACTGCTATGAACGCCCCACCTACAGCGACTGGCCGTACTCGCATTACACGATGATCCACGCGACGACGAAGGACCAGTGCGAGAAGGTCGCCGACGACCTCGCCGCTGCCGCCGGCATCCACGATCGCCAGCTGCTGTACAGCAACCGCGAGTACAAGAAGACCCGCGTCCGCTACTTCGTGTGATGCCTTCTTACTACCCGATCTATCTGGACGTGCGTGGCCGCAGGTGCCTGGTCTATGGCGGGAACCACGAAGGCGAACGGAAGGTCAAATACCTTCTGGAATGCGGGGCCGACGTGACATTCATCTCTGCCGACGCCACATCAGAGTTGCGTGCAATGGCGAGCGACGGCCGCATCCGCTGGGAGCAGCGGGGCTATCGCCCAGGCGACCTCGAAGGCGCATGGTTGGCGATCGTCGCCGACACCCGTGACCAGGAAGCCAACGAAGCAATCTCGGGGGAAGCTCGCGAGCGGAACGTTCTGTTGAACGTCGCCGACGTCACGCACCTGTGCACGTTCATAGCGCCGTCGATCGTGCAGCGCAACGACGTAACGGTTGCGGTCTCCACTGCGGGGACCAGCCCGGCCTTGGCCCGCCGCTTGCGCGACGAGATGTCGAGCCAGGACTGCCATTGCCTCAGGTGGGCGGAGTTCGGCCCTGTGCTCGCCGACGTCCGCAAAGAGGTGCGCTCCCGCAACCTGCGCGTCACGCCCGACCAATGGCAGGAGTGCATGACCGACGACCTGATCGATCTGCACCGCGCGGGGCGCACTGCGGAGGCTCGTGCGAAGCTGCTGGCGGCGCTGGAAGCAAAGGCCCATCTGGCGACGTCACAGGCGCCACAGACGTCGTAGGTGTCCAGTGCGACCTGGTAAAGGCGGGCTGCAGGCCGGCAGATCCCCCGCACCGTTCGTGGGCCCAGGGACCTACTGCGCCAGTCCCTGAGACCCATGCGGTCCCCTGCCCTACAGTATTAGCCTGCCGGGGAGGTGCCGAATGGCCGCTTTGTACTCATCGGTCGCATTTTCCAGATGGGTCCTGCCCGCGGCCCTTGCGGCCGCCGCGATCGGGACGGCGTTTCTGCTGCCCGGCAGCCCCTGGCCGCTGCTCGTAACGGCGATGCTGGCGGCTTACCTTGCGTTCCGCCTTGGTCACGGCCCGCTCGGACGCGGCGTCTCTCGAAGCAAGCTTAGCCTCCGGTGGAAAGTCTCCGGCGCCGTGCTGTTGATCCTTGTCATCTTCGTCGCCGTGGGCGCCGTCGGTCTCGCCATCATGGAATACATGCACCGGGAGGTCCACAAGGTCGACGCGCTCGCGGGGTTCCGGCCTCCCGAGGTGACCGCAGCAATCGAGAAGGCGCAGGGTCCACAGGGAGAGCTGCTACTGCGCATCGACGCCCGGCGCGCCGAAGTGATCACGGCTCTCGAACGCCTCGAAAGAGTCCAGCATTCGATCCTCTACTGGACCCCGGGAGTCATGGCCCTCGGTGGCATCACGGCCCTCGCCCTGGGCACTGCCCTCTCGCGGGCCACCGTGCCTGCAGTCGAGCGGATGGGTGAGGCCGCCCGACGGATCGCCCGCGGGGACTTCTCGCAACCGGTCACCGTCGACAACGGAGACGAGCTTGGCGAACTGGCCGAGCGCTTGAACGGCGCTGCGGCCGACCTGACGAAGCTCCGCGAGGCCATGATGGCTGAGGAGCGCGCGAGGGCGCTCCAGGAACGCATGGCAGAGACCGCAAGGGCCCAGGAGGAGGAGCGACGCAGGATATCCCGCGAGCTGCATGATGGCCTGGGGCCCTCGTTGTCCGCACTCGGCAACCGGCTGAGGACCTGCCAGCAACTCGTTCGGACCGACCCTGCGAAATCACAGGCGGAACTCGACAACGTGATCGTCCTGCTCCGCAGGCACGTTCAGGAGATCAGGAGCCTGATCCACGAACTGAGGCCGATAGACCTGGACCAGCTTGGGCTGGCTGCCGCCGTCAGCGAGGTCGTGGAACAATTCGGGTCGCAATCCGGCATCCAGGCGGCGTTCGAGACGTCCGGAACGATGCCCTCCGACCCGCTGATCGAGCTGACCGTGTATCGCGTGGTCCAGGAGGCGCTGACAAATGTCCAGAGGCATGCCGGCGCATCCAAGGTAGACGTCGCGTTGATGGCGACCGACCAGGCGGTGGACGTCCGCATCACGGACAACGGCAAGGGGTTCGATGCAGAAGGGCAAGAGTCCGACAGCCGTGGGCACGGCCTGACGAACATGCGGGAGCGGGGAGAACTCGTGGGCGGGGTGCTGAGCGTCGTGTCGACGCCCAACGCAGGCTGCAGCGTGTGGCTCCGCGTCCCGTTGCGCGCACCTGCTACCGACGGCCCTTCCGCAGCAAGGATTGGGAACTGAGCCGTGGAGCCAATCAGGATCCTGGTCGCCGACGACCACACGCTGTTCAGGCAGGGCCTTCGGGCCACGATCGGGCAGGTGGACGGCTTCGAGGTCGTGGGCGAGGCTGCCACCGGCACTGAAGCGGTCGCCAAGGCCAGAGAGCTGATGCCAGACGTCATCCTGATGGACATCAACATGCCGGGCATGAACGGCACCGAGGCAACGAGCCAGATCGTTCGAGAAAATCCGCACGTGGGCGTGATCCTGGTGACGATGAACGACAGCCCGGCGTCGGTTTTCTCCGGCATGCGTGCGGGCGCCCGCGGTTACGTCTTGAAGGAAGCCGACATCGCCGAGCTACGCCGCGCAATCGAGGCCGCACACCGGGGTGAGATCCTGATGAATCCTGCGATCGCGGCGAAGCTGCTCGACCGCTTCGAGCGGTCTCCCGAGCCCAGGCCGGCCGGCATCCCGTTCGAGGGCCTGACCCCGAGAGAGTTGGAGGTGCTGCGCCTGGCGGCCGAGGGTCTGACGAATGCCGCGATCGCGTCCCGCCTGGTGCTGAGCGAGAAGACGGTCAAGAACCACGTCAACAACATCTTCTCGAAGCTACAGGTCAACGACCGCGCCCAGGCCATCGTCCAGGCGATCCGCAAGGGGCTCGTCACGATCGACCCCGAAAACCCCCGACCGAGTAGACCCGCCTGACTCGGACCCGCTCGAAGTAGACCTCTGGTCCCGCCACGATCCGGGCCAGCGAACTCATCGACTCGGGCCCCCGGGCCCGTGTGGACAGACAGCCCCGCGGGCACACTCCCCTCTGGTACGACCGAGCACTCTCGTACCGATGGAGCAAGGAGACCCGCGATGTCGAAAACTCTGGCCGCTTCGAAGAGACTCGCCGCAATTTCGTTAGTCACGACCGCGCTGTTCGCGATGGCATGGTCTATCGGCTGCGGTACGGAATCGGCCGGGCCCGACGACGACGCCGTGCATCAAGCCGATGCGACGGTCCTTCAAGCCGATGCCACCGTCCCCCCTACTTCGGAACCGGTCAAGGCCGTAAGCCGGATCGCGTTCGAGTCCTACCGTGACGGGAACGCGGAGATCTACACGATGAATGAGGACGGCACCGGTGTCGTTCGCGATACCAACGAACCGTCCGACGATGCGAACCCCAGCTGGTCGCCCGATTGCAGCAAGATCGCCTTTCACTCGAACCGCGCCGGCAACAACGATATCTACGTGATGAACGCCGACGGCACCGGGATCACACGGCTCACAACAGACCCGGCCACAGACCAGAATGCAGCCTGGTCGCCCGCCGGATCGAAGATCGCCTTCTGGTCGGCGCGCACGGGCAACAACGAAGTCTTCGTCATGGACGTCGACGGGTCAAACCAGGTGCGCCTCACGGACCACCCCGGCAACGATCAGCTTCCTGCCTGGGCGCCAGACGGGTCCCGCATCGCGTTCTCGACCAGCCGCGAGCGCAATCCAGAGATTTTCGTCATGAACATCGACGGCACGGCGCCGGCC
>JACPRT010000207.1 GCA_016189845.1 Chloroflexota bacterium
CCCGCGAGCCGCCGCCACGCCTTCAATGCTCCCAGTGGCGATGCAACTGCCATGTACAGCGCGGCGCCTGACCAGGCGCCGAGCGGCGCCAGGCCGAGGCCGAACCACCCGACCAGGCGGTCGCGCCACAGAAGCCCGGCGACGATCGCGAGCGGCAGCGCCACGAGCAGGAAGCGCCCGGCGCCGGTGGCAACAAGCGGGCGTGCCACTTTCGAGCCGGCCGCCCTGATTCTAGACGTCAATGATCACCGGCACAATTAACGGCCGCCGCCTGGTCCGCTGATACAGGAACTTGCCGACGGTCGACTTGATGAGCCCTTCGAGACGGCTCAACTCTAGCCGGTCGTCTTTTGAGCCTTCAAGCTCGGACGACAACTGCTTTAGCGTATCTTCGGCGAGCTTCCGGGCGTCGTTCGCGTGGACGAATCCGATCGAGTTCATGTGCGGCTGGCCAAGCATCCGGCCGGTGCGACGATCGACCGCCACTGCCACCGTGACGATGCCGTCGCGGGAGAGCACCTGACGTTCCGTGATCACGTTGCCTGCCTCGTCCCATTCGCCGAGGCCATGTACATATATCTGTCCAGCGGGCGATTCGCCGGCGATCCGGCCCCCTTCGGCATCCAACTCGAGTATCTGGCCGTCGGTGATCAGGAACACGTGGTCTTCGGGAACACCCTGATCCACCGCGAGCTCGGTATGGGCTCGCAGCATGCGGAACTCGCCGTGCACCGGCACGAAATACTTCGGCCGCGTGAGGTTCAGGATCCCGCGCAGCTCCTCTCGCTGCGCGTGTCCATGCACATGGACCATGTTCCCCCGGCTGGTCACGACGTGGACGTTCATGCGGGCCAGCTCGTTGATGGTTTCGTAGACGGCGGTCTCGTTCCCGGGAATGGGAGTCGCCGAGATGATCACGGTGTCCCCGGGCCGCAGCCGGACGTCCTGGTGTTCGCCGGTAGCGAGCCTCACCAGCGCCGATTCCGGTTCTCCCTGGCTCCCGGTCGTCATGAACACGACCTTGTGGTCGGCCAGGCTGTTTGCCTCGTTCACCGGCGCCAGGACTCCCTCGGGCGCATCCAGGTGGCCGAGGTCCCTGGCGATTCGCACGAGGTTTTGCATGCTCCGTCCGAGGAGGGCGACCCGCCTGCCGGAGGCAGCGGCGGTGTCGAGGACGATCTGAACTCGAGCGATCTGCGAGGCGAAGCTCGCAACGAAGACGCGTCCCGGCGCCTCGGAGATCAGCCTGTACAGGCTTTCGGCGACGAGCCGGTCGGAGTCGGACGAGCCCTCTTCGTCCGCGTAGGTGGAGTCGGAGAGGAGCAGGAAGACGCCGCCGGCGCAGAGCCGGGCGAGCCGGGCGAAATCGAAGGGCTCCCCGATGATCGGGTCGTGGTCGATCTTGAAGTCGCCGGTATGAATGATCGTACCCAGCGGCGAACGAAGGGCGATCCCCATCGCGTCCGGGATGCTGTGACAGACGTTGAACCACTCGGCCTCGAAGGCGCCAAGCTTGACCGGTGTCCCGGCGACCGCCACGCGGAGGTCGGCGCCGCCCAGCCGGCCGTGTTCCTTGAGCTTCTCGCGGATGATCTCCAGCGCCATGCGGGGCGCGTAGATCGGCGCCGGGATGTCTCGGAGCACCCACGGGAGGGCGCCGATGTGGTCCTCGTGGCCGTGGGTGATCAGTATCCCTCTGACGTTGTCGGCGCGATGGAGCAGGTACGACACGTTGGGGATCACCATTTCGATCCCCAGCATCTCCGAGGACGGGAACTCGACGCCCGCGTCGACGACGACGATATCGTTCCCGTATTCGAGGACCAGCATGTTGCGGCCTATCTCGCCGAGGCCGCCCAGCGGAACAACCCGCAGCTTGCCGGGACTGGAGGAGAGGTTTTTTGCTGTCGTCAAGAAGTCTTCCTTTGCCTGGAATATCTTTCTTTGCCTAGAACAGTGGTAGCTGCCCGCGGCCCTCGGTCCCAGACGGATCGAGCCGGGACGGCGGTTCGGCCGGGGCGCCACCTCTGATCGACTCGATCACGGCCTCCGGCAGGCGCTTGAAATCGGCCTCCAGCGCAGCGCGAATGATCGTGGACCGGAGCGCCGCGGCCGGGTGATAGAGAGGCAGGACCACACGGTTCCGCCACTTCAGGATCCGCCCGTGGTCGGACGATATGCGGCTCTCCGGGAAGAAGCGCGCGAGCGAATGCCTGCCGAGCGTAACGATGACGCGGGGATTCAAAAGTCTGATCTGCGCATCGAGGAACGGCGCACACGCCGCGACCTCTTCCGGCGCGGGTTCACGGTTATCTGGAGGCCGGCATTTCACGACATTCGTGATGAAGACGTCGCTTCGAAGCATGGGCACGGATGCGAGCAGTTCCTCGAGCAACTGCCCGGCCCTGCCCACGAATGGACGGCCCTGTTGATCCTCGTTGAAACCAGGGCCCTCGCCGATGAACAGGACGGTAGGGGCGGATGGCCCCTCGCCCGGGACCGCATTTGTGCGTGTTCGGGACAGGGCGCAACGCGTGCAGCGGTGAACATCGGCGGCGAGCGCCGCGAGGGAATCCCAGTTGTCTACGGACGCAAGTCCCGTTCTACGGCTCCGTTAGCGAAGCGGGTTCGCGGCCTATTCGTCGGCCACGCCCTTGGTTTTGAGGAACTTTTCGACGTCTGACACCGTGCGCAGGCTTTCTGCTTCCTCGTCCGAGATCTCGAGCTGCTTTTCCTCGGTGCTGAATTCCTCTTCGAGCGCCATGATCAATTCAACTACGTCCAGGGAGTCGGCGTTCAGGTCGTCGGTAAAGGAGCTTTCCGGCTTGACAGTTGCCGGGTCGACACTCAGTTTTTCCGCTGTAATGTCCCGGATTCGCTCGAAAACCGTCGCCATGACTTACCTCCAGGAAGGGCCGAACATAGTCACCCGATGCCATCGGGACGACGCGCTATCCTAGCACCGTTCCAAGTACGCCGTTTATGAACCTGGGTGAGCTTTCAGACCCGAGCAACTTGGCCAGCTCCACCGCCTCGTCGGCAACCACGCTGGGTGGCGTGCCCAGGCCCATCGCCAGCTCGGTGAGCGCCAGCCTCAATATCGACCGTTCGACCGCCGGAATCTGCTCCACCGGCCACGCCGGCGCCGCGCCAGCAATGGTCGCGTCCAGTTCCTGGCGAGTCGCCTCGACCCGGGCGACCAGCTCTGCGGCGAATTCCGCCATGCGGGCGGAAAGCCCGGCCTCGGCTGCGCGACGGCTCACGGCTGGCGCCGCCGGGTGCCCGGTAACATCCGACTCGTAGAGCGCCTGAACGGCGATTACCCTGGCGAGCCTGCGGCTGTGGGACGCCCGGGATGACCAGCCTTCTTCCCGGGTCTTGTTGGCGGGCCTGCCCTTGTTCACCAGTGAGACTTGCGGCGCCGGGAGGACCGCCCCTACGCGGCCAGGTTTCTCACTGCCGCCAGGGTGCCGACGTTCATCAGCTCGACGGTCGAATCGATTCGCTTGACCAGCCCGGTCAGCACCCGGCCCGGGCCGATCTCCACGAACCGCCTGATTCCGCTGTCCACCATTAGCGCGACCGACCGCTTCCATTGCACACAGGAGGTCAACTGGCTTCTAAGCTCGTCCTTGACCTCGGACGCCGTGACAAGCGGCCTGGCATCGCAGTTCGCCACGATCGGGACATTTGGTTTCCGGAACTCGGTGGCGTCGATGAGCTCGTTCAGCCCGGTCTGCGCCGGAGCCATGAGCCCGGAATGGAACGCCCCGCCAACCGAAAGCGTTATGGCCTTGCGAGCGCCCCTGGCCGCGGCCAGGTCGATGGCGCGGGCGAGGTTCAGATGGTCGCCGGCGATGATGATCTGATCGGCGCTGTTGATGTTCGATATGTATGTACCGCTCTGCCGGCAGACGTCTTCTGCGGCAACTTCGTCGATGCCGATCAACGCGGCCATGCCGCCGGGACGCTGGTGGCATGCCTCCTGCATGAGGCGTCCGCGCGCCACCACCAGACGGGCGGTGTCTGCGACGCTCAGGACGCCCGCGACCGCGAGCGCCGAATACTCGCCCAGGCTATGACCGGCGACCATCGCCGGTCTCGGGGCGGAGCCGCGGGCCTCGGTCAACGCAGCGTGGCAGGCCAGCGATACCGCCATGATGGCCGGCTGGGCGTTCTCGGTCCGGACCAGCTCCGATTCCGGCCCCTCGAACATGATCTGGCTCAGCGCACGCCCCAGACTCGCATCGACCGCCTGGAATATCGCCCGTGCGGCGGGCGACTCGGCGTACAGGTCGCGGCCCATGCCGACCGCCTGGCTGCCCTGGCCCGGAAAGAGGAACGCGACGTGCCCGCTGTCGAACCGGCCCTGCCGCGCAGGCCGTGCGGCCATGCCAGATGAAGGTGCGTCCATGCTCTAGCCCCCCTCTACGCGGTTTCGGTCGATGACCCGGCAGCTTCCTCTGGCGCCTCGAAGACCTGGCGACCGTTGTAGAAGCCGCATTCCTTGCAGACGCGATGCGGCATCGTCGCGGCCCCGCAGGACGGACACTTCGAGAGGTTAGGCGCCGTGCGGAAATGGTGGGCGGAACGGCCGCCCTGGCGGGCCCTGGTGTGTTTCTTCTTGGGAAGGGGGGGCATGGGTTTCTCCGGGCGGCCAGGCCGCCGTTATTTGACCTTTCGCCATTCCTGGGCCAGCCGACGCATCGGGCTGCGATCCACATCCGGATCGTCGTGGTCGCATGGCCGGACGTTGCGGTCGGCATGACATACCGGGCAGATCCCCCGGCATTCGGCCCGGCACAATGGCGCCATGGGCCGCGCTGCCACCAGCGCCTGGCGAACAACTTCTGTCAGATCGATCTCGTTGCGGTCGTCGATCAGGGACACGGTGTCGTCCAACCCGCCGGTGGCTTCGGGATGCTCGTAGTCGATGCCCGCGCCAGGGAACGGATTGATCGGGTAGTACTCCTCCTCGACCTGCACCTCGATATTAGTATGGACCGGGGTGAGGCACCGGCTGCAGATATCGGCGCCGGTCGCCTCGAACCTCGCTTCGACGAGGACGCCGCGGTCGGTACGCATCATTCGCACCGGACCGTGAACAGCCTCGAATCGATCCCCGTCATCCAGAACCGTTACCGGTTCTACCTCGTAGTTTCGGGTGGCTCCAACGCTGCCGCGCAGCAGCCCCGCCACATTGAATAACATCTGCCCGACCTCGCTTGATGATCGAATCGGCGGTTGCCGGGACGGGGCGCCTTCGAAACATGGATTCGTGAGGTGACCGAACGATTCGTGCGCAAGGTCACAAACGGTTGGATTCTCGCGCCCGTGCATATCTGGTGTCAAACATAGTGTAACCTTTTGGCAACCGCTTACTCCAGGTTGCGGTCCGGCCGTTTTCGGACGGGAGTACATACGGAGAGGCGAGTCGAGACAGTCGCCGTATCGCGCCCGCCCGCAGCTGAGGATCGATGGCGCGACCCAGGTTCGAACTATTCCATGGCCAGATCACCGACGTCGCCGGCGTGACTGTTGGTCACTGGACGAACACTGAAGCCGGCACCGGCTGCACGGCCCTGCTCGTGGACCGGCCGGCGGTCGCTGGTATGGACGTCCGCGGCGCCGCGCCCGGCAGCCGCGAGACCGAGATGCTCGGCCCCCTGGCGGCGATCCAGCACGTGAACGGGATCATGCTCTCCGGTGGCAGCGCGTTCGGGCTGGAGGCGGCCACCGGGGCGGTCCGCTTCCTCGAAGAGCGCGGCTCGGGGTTGAAGGTCGGCAGGGCGGTGATCCCGATCGTGCCCTCAGCCATCGTGTTCGACCTCACGATGATCACGCACAAGGTGCGTCCCGGTGCGGCCGAAGGTTATGAGGCGTGCCGCGTGGCGGGACGGACGGCGCCGCAGGGGAGCGTAGGCGCAGGGACCGGGGCGACCGTAGCAAAGCTGCGAGGCCGGTCCGGGGCGCTGAAGGGCGGAATCGGGACCGCTTCGGTGACCCTTGCCGGCGGCTTCGTGGTCGGCGCCCTGATCGTGGTGAATGCGGTCGGAGGCGTGGTCGACCCCGATTCGGGGGAGATCGTCGCCGGCCCGCTCACGGCTGCTGGAGGATTCGAGGACTCGGTCGAGATCCTCATCAACGACCCGCCAAGAATGCGCGACTGGGAATTCAACACCGTCATCGGTGTCGTTGCCACCAACGCCACCCTGGACAGAAGGGAGGCCACACGCCTCGCCGGCGCAGGGCAGGACGCCATCGCGCAGGCGATCCGGCCCGCGCACCTGTCGCAGGACGGCGACACGATCTTTGCGCTCGCGACCGGTGAGAAGGAGTCCGTACACGAGGACCGGCTCCGTGCGGCAGCGACGCGGGCGGTAGTGAGATCGATCCTGAATGCCGTACGCGCGGCCAGCGGCCTTGGCGGTGTTCCAGCTATCTCGGAGCTTTCGAAACCGGCGAAGGCGCCGGCGTCCCTGGTCAGGTCAGCGAGGGCAAACTGATGGGCAAACGCGTGACGACCCACGACATCCGCTCGATGAAGGCGCGTGGCGAGCCGATCCCCATGATCACCGCCTACGACTTCACCTCTGCGATGCTCGCCGACCGGGCGGGCGTGCCGATCATCCTGATCGGCGACAGCCTCGGGCAGGTCGTGCTGGGGTACGACTCCACGATCCCGGTCTCCCTCGACGACATGGTCCGTGCGACCGGCGCCGTGGTCCGGGGGGCTCCGAGGCCGTTGATCGTGGCCGATATGCCGTTCATGACCTACCAGGAGAGCCCCGAACAGGCGATGCGCTCCGCCGCCCGCCTGATGCAGGAGGGGGGCGCCCAGGCGGTCAAGCTCGAAGGCGGAACTTCGATCGTTGCGTCGGTCAGGCGGTTATGCGAGGCAGGGATGCCCGTTATGGGACACCTTGGACTCACGCCGCAGTCGCTGAACCAGATCGGCGGCTACCGGGTCCAGGGCAAGGACGAGCGGTCCGCGGGCAGGATCATCGACGATGCGATCGCCCTCGAGAATGCCGGCGCGTTCGCGATCGTCCTTGAGCTTGTCCCGGCCGAGCTCGCCGCCGCGGTCACGGCGAGGCTGTCGATTCCAACAATCGGAATAGGCGCCGGACCCGCCTGCGACGGCCAGGTGCAGGTGTGGCATGATCTGCTC
>JACPRT010000023.1 GCA_016189845.1 Chloroflexota bacterium
CGTCAGGACCTCGGGCTGCCTGGGCGGCTTCATCTTGTCCATCGGCGAGTTCTTGATCTCGCCCTCGTCGACGAGGAACTTGAAGAACTGCTGCAGCGAGCGGTAACGGTTGGCGGCGGTGTTCGGCGTCCAGCGCTTGAGCTGGTCCTCGACGAACGACTCGACGTGCTCCCGCCTGACCATTGCGACGTCCGCGGGCATGCCGTACTCAGTCAGGTACCCAGCGAGAAGGTGCGCGGCCTCGAGGTAGGTCTTGATCGTCCTGGGGGAGCGGTTGGCCGCCGCGAGGTGCCGCCGGAAGCTTGTGATGTTGCCAACAACGTCGCCGCGGGCGATGATGGTTGAGGCCGGTTTCACGCTCCCGCGTAGCTCAGCCGGTAGAGCAGCTGACTGTTAATCAGCGGGTCGTAGGTTCGAGTCCTACCGCGGGAGCCAGCAAATTATCTTCGGCCGGTCCTGGCAAACCCCTGATCCGCCCCTTGCCGTGACCGAACTGGAACCGAATTGACCGGTTTTGTAACCGTGCGGTGATAGATTTCGGGCAAGTCGATGCCTATTATCACCATGCCTGCAGATACGTTCTTCATTCACCACGAACACCACGGAACGTTGGAATCTCGACGACCCGTCAATCAACTACGCGGCAGGGGCGGGATCACGCAGCAGGGCGATGAACTCTGCCACGTGACGTTCGACCTGGTCGAGTTCGGGCGCGATGGCCCGTCGTCCCCGCTGGAGTTCCAGGGCTCTCTCGAGCTGACCGGCGGTATCCCCCTCGACGTCGGCCTTCCTCAGCTCGTCATCGATCTTCCTGATGGACGTCGCGTCCCGATCGAGGTCACGAGCCTGAGCCGGAACGAACGCCGCAAGGTCTATGGGGTACGGGGCAAGCTGGTTCCGCCAGCGCGAGCGAGTTAAGGCGCGGCTGCGCGCCAGACCATCAGCAGGCAGTCGCGGAGTTCTCCTTCGTGCATCTCGTGCTTCGGGAGAACCTTGCTCTTCGTAAACCCCGCCTTTTCGTATGCCCGGATCGCACGCCCGTTGGAGACCTGCGGATCCAGGGTGACAACGACGGCGTCTTCCGAGCGCACGAGGTACCGGATGAGGGCTCGGAGCACGCGAGGGCCAATCCCCCTTCCCCATTGGGGGGGCTCTCCGATGAACATGTCCACGCCAAACGCCCGCTCCTGCGAATCGAGGCCGTATTCCACTCTCTGCGAATCGTCTAGCGGGTAGAACTGAACATATCCGAGAGCGACCTGATTCATCTCGACGATGCACGGAACGACCCTGTCCTCCCCCATCGCTCGAGGGGAGAATTTCGCCTTGACGCGCTTGAGGTCGAAGGGGTTGTCACGCCCTTCGTAGAACTCGAGCACCGCGGGGTCCGACAGCCACTTCGCCAGCAGCACGTAGTCCGTCGGCGTGTCCGACATCTTGCGGATCACGACGCGGTCGTCGGTCGCCAGTACGCGTGTCATTGCAGGAACTCCATGGCGGCGCCGAGCGCCTCCTCTTCGATGTCTTCCTTCGCCCTTCCGATCCCCTTTACCGGGCCGAACCCATGGTTCGCGCCTTCCAGTCGGTGAAGCCGGGCGCCACGTACCAGGGCAATCGCCGTCGCAAGTTCGTCTGGCGTTCCGAATTCGTCCTGAGTCCCCGAGATGAACAGCGTCGGAGCGGCGATATCGGGAAGGTGTTTCGTCCGGAGATTGCCGGGCTGGTCCGGCGGATGCAGCGGATAGGCGAACAGGATCAGGGCGTCCACTTCTTCGCCTCCAGCCACGACCTGAGATGCGATCCGCCCGCCCATCGACCGGCCGCCAACCGCCAGCTTCGTATCTGGCCGACGAGACTGGCTGATCGCGGCCGTCCATGTCGCTTCGAGCACCGGCGTCCGATCGGGCAGGCGGCGCTTCGCCTCTGCATACGGGAACTGAAACCGGATCACCTCGATACCCTTTGCGGCGAATTGGGCGCTGAGCTTCCGCCCGAACGGGTCGTGGATATTCGAACCGGCGCCAGGCGCGTATATGAACGTCCAGCCGGCCGGCTCACCATCAGGCCTCACTCGTGTCGCGGTTACACTCTGGCTGCCATCCATCTGGATGCGAAAAGTCTCTTCAGCCAACTGCTCCTCCGGTCCCAGTACTCCGAACTTCTGAACTCCCGAACTCCGACCCCTCAAGACCCCGATGGCACCAAAAGACAAGGACAGCGCCCTGCTGGCCGAAGTCGACGGCCGTACGGTACGCGTCACCCACCTCGAGAAGGTGCTGTTTCCTGACGACGGCATCACCAAGGCGGAACTGCTGCAGTACTACCTGACCGTCGCGCCGTACCTGTTGCCGCATCTGAAGGGCCGCCCTCTCACACTCAAGGCGTTTCCGCACGGTATCAATGGGCGGCCATATTACCGGAGGAACCTTGCCGAGACGACGCCCGCCTGGGTTTCGCGTGTCGACCTGGACGAGGGCCCTGGACCGGTCATCCGGAACACCGCCGACCTGGTGTGGGTCGTCAACCTGGACTCGATAGAGCTCCATCCCTGGCTGTCCCGGGAATCGGACCTCGCGCACCCGGACCTGATCCTCTTCGACCTCGATCCGGGGCCGAACCTCCCTCTCAACCGCCTGTGCGAAGCGGCAATCGTCGTGAAGGATGTACTCGCGGACATGGGGGTCGCCTGCTACGCGAAGACGAGCGGTTCCAAGGGAATCCACATCCTGATCGGTACGCGGACCGACTACGACTTCGAACAGACAAGGTCGTGGGTGCTCGCGGTGGCCAGGGTCCTCGCCAGGCACCGGCCGGACCTCCTCACCGTTGGATACGCCAGGCCGGAACGAGCCAACCGCGTGTTGCTCGACTACAACCAGATCGGCTGGGGCCGCACGACCGCCTCGATCTACAGCGTCAGGCCGATCAAGGGCGCTCCCGTGTCGGCGCCGCTGACCTGGGAGGAGATCGAAAGCGCCCGCATCGGGCCCGCGGACATCACGATACGGGACATGCCCGAACGGCTGGCGGCAATGGGCGATGTGGCGAAGGGGCTGCTCTCTTCGAGCCAGCGGTTGCCGCACCTGTAGGATCTGTCCGGCAGGACCTGTCTGGCAAGTCCGCCCAATTCTCCGCCCCAATTCCCGGAGCACCGGTCCCCGGTTTCTTGGCGTCCCCGGGCGTTGATATTGATACTGCTGGCGAATCGGTCAGCCAGCCCGGCTATTTCCTTGCGGCGACCGCCGCCTTCTTCGCGCGCGGCTTCTTCTCCGCCGCAGCCACGGGGGTTTTTTCCGCAGCCGCAGGCGTCCTGGAGCGTCGCCCTGTCCGCCCTTCCGCCGGCTCTTCCTTCGGCTCTTCCATCCGGCCGGCGGTCGACTTCTTCGCCGCCTCGATGCTGGCCCTGAGCGCCTCCATGAGGTCGCCTACCCTCCCCTGTGCGGGGGCGGCGGGGATCTCGACCGGAGTGGTGGAGTTGAGCTTGGCCTCTATGAGGTTCAGCGCGGCCTCACGGTATCCGTCCTTGAAGCCCTCGGGCTTGAACTCACCGGTAAGGTGCTCGACCAGGAGCTTCGCCATCGTCTTTTCCTGCGCCCCGATCTGCACCGTCTCCTCGGGAAGGTTGAGCTCGCCGAGCCCGCGCACCTCGTCGGCGTAGTACATCGTGTGCAGCATGATCGTGCGATCGAAAACGCGCAGGGCGCAGAGTGTTTCCTTCTGGCGAATCGAGATCTTGGCGAGCGCAGCCAGGCCCGCGCTCTCCATGGCGTGCTTCAACAGGTAGAAGGGCTTCACCCCCATGGGCTCCGGCTCGAGCACGTAGCTCTTGTCGAAGTAGACGGGGTCTACCCTGGCGAGATCGACGAACTGCGCGATCTCGATGTTGTGGGTCGACGGCACGCGAAGGGCGTCCAGTTCGGCATCCTCGACGATGACATACTGGTCCTTGGAGTACTCGTAGGCCCGGGCGGTCTCGTCGGCGGTCACCTCGACCTCGTGCTGGGGGCACCAGCGCTTCTGCCGCAGCCGCTGGCGGCATTCCTTGTGAAGGGTGACGAACGCCAGGTCGTTGCTCGACGTAATGTTGAACAGCTTCACGGGAATCGTGACCATCCCGAAGCTGATGACGCCCTTCCAGATGGACCTCGGAGCCATTGCGGCCTCCCTTTGCCGGTGGTGCAGAACAGGATGACTCTACAATCTGGCGGCCCGGTCCGCCAGACGTGTCACCTGTTACCGGATAGGATTGAGCAGCTCCCGCGGCCAGCCGGGCGCCTCTTCGACCAGGCAGTCCTCCGGCGCCTTGTCGTCCGTCAGACCCACGTACACCGGGTAGCGCAGGAGCCCGTTCTCGGTGAACTCGCCGTACTCGACACGGCATACGACTTCTGGCTTGCACCAGTACACGAAGCTGGGGATGTCGGGCGGGTTCGAAAAGGGACACGCAGGGGTATGGAGTGGTTCGAGCCTGGCGTAGATGCGCTTCGCCTCGGAATCGCTGAAACCCGTCCCCGCCTCGCCTACGAATCGAAGCTTTCCGCGCGAGTCATGCAGTCCGAGCAGGAGCGCGCTGAAGAGGGACCGGCTGCCCCCGAATTCGTATCCACCGATGATGAAGTCGCATTCCCGCCGCCGCTTGATCTTTAGCCAGTGCGGGGACCTGCGGCCCGGTGTGTAGAGCGACGCTTTGGCCTTTGCCATGATGCCTTCGAGCCCGTGCTCGCAGGTTGCGTTGTAGAAGGCCACGCCGTCGTTCTCGATGAACTCGCAGGGCTGGACCACCTTGTTCGGCTTCAGGATGGCGTGTAGAAGCGCTTTTCGCTTGACCAGAGGCTGCGACATCACCGGCTTCCCGTCGAGGTAGAGGATGTCGAAGGCGACGAAGGTCGCCTGCGGCCCGCGGTCGAGGCGGCCGCGTGCGCGCCGCATCACGCGCTCCTGGAG
>JACPRT010000198.1 GCA_016189845.1 Chloroflexota bacterium
CCCCACACCCGTCTGCCGATTATATCGGCGCAGGGGCGCGATACTGTTAGGCATGCCGGGACCATTCGCGAACCCCACAACGACCCTCGAATCGGACGCGCCTGTGGCGGGGACCAGGAACCGTATGGCGGCGGTACGCGTGCGAGGGATCGGTGGCGATCCGGAGACGATCAACAAGATCGCCTCTGCCCTCATGAGCGTCCGCATCGGCGGGACCGTCACCACGACCCCTACCGAGTCGAGCAAGGGCGGCGGCGTATTCGTCCTCCACTACCAGGGCGCGCCCGTGACCCAGACAGAGGTCGAAGAGGCCGTGCGGTCGCAGTCGATGTGGAAGGTCACCCGCAGGATCCTCGGCCACTGATCCGCGACGAGCCCACGGCCGGGCACGTTACGCTTCGCGCTCCCCGGAGATCGCACGCCTGACGGCGCCCGCCCTCGGCCCGAACATCACCAGAGCATTTGAAGTGGTCTGCGCCTCGACTTCGTCGACGGCGACTTCTTTCAGTTCGGCAAGTCTGGCGGCGATGACTGGAACGTCCCTCGGCTCGGTCCACCGCTCTCGCTTCGACTTAAAATACTGCGGGTAGGAATCGGTCTCCAGGACGATCCCGGAAAGCGGCAGTCGCCGGGCCACGTCCTGCAGGTCCGGCAGCCTGAGCAACGGCCTGGCGAGCGAGACCTTGAAACCAAGGTCGATGACGCTTTTCGCTTCTTCCCAGGAGCCCTGGAAATAATGGGCTGCGCCCCCCAGGCCTCCCACGCGGGCGTCGCGCAGGACTCGCAGCGTGTCGGCCGTCGATTCCCGCATGTGAAAGACGACGGGAAGCCGGTGCGCTCGCGCGATCTCCAGCTGCGACCGCAGCGCACGTTCCTGCAGGGCGCGGTCGGGGGAATCAGCCTGAAAGTCCAGCCCGACCTCAGACATGGCGACGACTCCAGGGTCTGCCGCCAGGCGGTCGATGGAGTCCAGGTCGGACTGGCCAAGCTCGCCGGGCAGGTCCTGTGGGTGGACGCCGACCCCGGCCAGGATTGAGCGATGGATGCGAGACAACTCAACGCACTTCTCGGAGCTGGCGATCGTCGTCCCGGCTGCAACGATGCAGCCCACGCGAGCAACTCGAGCTCGCTCGAGCAAGCCGTCCAGGTCTTCGCGCTCGTACTGGTCGACGTGCGTGTGGATGTCGATGAACACGTAACTCTCCCGCCCCTATGCTATTCGGCGCGCGCGGCGCGTGCCGCGGTTCCAGAGCGAGGCAGAAGCATCTACCTGCGGGCAGTCCTTACCGGCGTAGCCGCGATCGCCGGCCTGGCGGCCCTGACGTGCAGCGGCAGGCCAGGGCCTGCCGCGACCGCGACCACGCCTTCCGCTTCCCCGGCTTCCCCGGTCCTCACCGTATCGCATACGCCTGCCAATCCTGCCGCCACGCCATCCGCGGTGTCCCCGAGTGCCACGCCGGCGCCTTCCTCCACGGCGAGGCCGGCATCGTCGCCGCTGCCGGCTTCCCCCGCCCCGACGCCCACCGCACTGGCCTCGGCGCCCCAGTCGCGAGGCGGCGCCCTGCGGACCGCCGTGCCGGTCGCCCCTGCGCACTACGACATCCACCAGGACGCTTCACCCGCCCTTGCCCAGTGGGGCCCTGGAATCGCGTACAGCCGCCTGTTCCGGTTCCGTACCGGCCCTGGAGTCGAGACGCCCAACGGCGAAATCGAATGCGACCTGTGCGAGGGGTGGACGATGACAGGCCCCAGCCCTACCGTCTACGAGGTCACATTGCGAAGCGGCGTCAGGTGGCAAGACCTGGCCCCCGTCTCCGGGCGCCCGCTCACCGCCGCCGACGTCGTCTTCAGCCTTCGAAGGCAGTCGACGGCCGGTTGGCCGAACTCGCCTCTGCTCGCCCCCGTCAGCGGAATCGTCGCCTCGGGAGATCGTGCGGTGAGGTTCACCCTCACCAGGCCCGATGCCGAGTTCCTGGAACGGCTCGCCGATGGTCACTCCAGGATCGTGGCGCCCGAGGCCGTCGCCGTAAGGGGCGACCTGCTCGCAGGTCCGACTATCGGCACCGGTCCGTGGCAGCTGCTCGAGGCGTCGGACAGCGCCTTCAAGTACGTCGCCAATCCGGGCTATTTCGAACCCGGCATCCCCGCCGTGGACTTCCTCCAGGTCGTGGTGCTTCCGTCCGACGGAGTCCGTGCCTCGGCGCTGCGGACGCATACGCTCGACTTCGTCAGCGTCGGCGCCGCCGAACTCGCCGACGCCGTCCACAACTTCCCCGACCTCCTCTGGACCAAGACGATTCAGCCGGGCGCAGGGGTCGAAGTTGCGCTCAATACCAACGCCCGTCCGTTCGATTCCGCAGACGCGCGCCGGGCCGCATTCCTGGCCCTCGACCCCTGGCGAGACGTTAACGAAATATGGCTCGGGGGCGTGGACGTGACCACGGGACTTCCGGTGCCGTCCGCTTCGTGGCTGTTGCCCCGGGAAGCGTTTTCCGAGTTCCTGGCACAGCCGCGGCGGGCGGCCGAACTGGCCGCTGCATCTGGGATCGCACAGGGCACGGCCATCGACATCATCGTTGCTGAGTTCGGCCCGGAGTATGCCGAACAGGCATCACGGATAGCGCAGGACCTGGCCACGGTCGGATTCAAGCCCGCGCTTCAGAGGGTTTCGACTCGGAGGTTCGCCGACGAAGTCTGGTTCGGGGGCAAGTTCCAGATGTTCGTGGGGGCGCAGCCGCCCGTCTCCAGCCTGTCCGACTACCTGCTGGCTGTGCACCACTCGAAGGGCCCGTGGAACACGACCGGATATCGTTCGGCCGAACTCGATGCCCTGATAGAGGCCCAGGCGGTCGCGACCGACCCGGCGCGGCGCCGGCAGCTGGTACTGGACATCCAGGCGGAGATCATGCGAGGCGCATACCGGTTTTCACCCGCCACCCTGTACACGCACTGGGCGTGGTGGCCGGGGGTGGAAGGTTTTGGACCTAACACGTACCGTGGCGAGAGCTATTTCCTGGCAAGGATGTGGCTGTCCAGGCAGTAGGGGCCACGCAGTAGCGCCAGGAACCTCAGAGCTTGTCCGACGACTAATCCCGCTGCTGCCGATGGCGAGCGTCGTTGGAGAGGGTCTTCTTTCGCAGCCTGTACGCCCTTGGCGTAACCTCGAGCAGCTCGTCGTCGGCCAGGAAGTCCAGGCACTCCTCCAGGCTCATCTTGACCGGCGGGGTCAGCCGCACCGCGATGTCGGAAGTCTCGGACCGGACGTTCGTTTTCTTCTTCTGTTTGCAGACGTTGATCACGATGTCGCCTTCGCGCGGGTGGGCGCCGATGATCATGCCCTCGTATACCTCGGTTCCGGCGTCGACGAACGTGACGCCGCGGCCCTGAGCGACGTTCAGGCCGAAGGTGACCGCGGTCCCCGGCTCCGACGCCACCAGCACCCCGGTGCGGGTCCTTTTGACCTCGCCCTTCATGGGCTCTTCGCCGAGGAGCTGTGAGTTCATCACGCCGTTGCCGCGGGTCGTCCGCAGGAAGAAGCTGCGGAACCCGATGAGGCCGCGAGTCGGGATCTTGTATTCGATATGCACGGTGCCCTGGCCGTCGTTGCGCATGTCCACGAGCTGCGCGAGCCTGCTCGCAAGGTTCTCGGTCAGGGGCCCGATGTACTCGTCGCGCGTGTCGAGCGACAGCAGCTCGTAAGGCTCCATCTCGACCCCGTCGACGATCCGCGTGACCGCCTCCGGCTTCGAAACCTCTATCTCATAGCCTTCCCGGCGTATCGTCTCGATGAGGATCGTAAGGTGCAGCTCGCCGCGCCCGGCAACCAGGAATTCCGCGGCGGTCGCGGTCTCCTGGACCCTCAGGCTGATGTTCGTCCGCAGCTCCTTTAGCAGGCGGGCGTGCAGCATTCGCGAAGTGCAGTACTGCCCTTCCCGTCCCGAAAGCGGCGACGTGTTGACCCCAACCGTCATCTTGACGGTCGGCTCCTCGATCGTGATTCCCGGCAGCGCTTCTGGCTGTTCCACCGAAGCGATCGTGTCGCCTATCGCGACGTCCTGGACGCCGGCCACGGCGACGATGTCGCCGGCCTCGACGTACTCGGTCTCGAGTCGCTGCAGGCCCTGGAAGACGTAGAGCCGCTCGATCCGGTACTGCGGAAGCGCCTGGGCAGGCTGGGCGCCGTCCTGGACCTGGACGGCCGCCGGGCCGGCAACGGGCACGTGGGTGATTCTGGCAACCCGGTCGCCGGATGCCAGCCGCCCGCGGAAGATCCGGCCGATGGCAATCTGTCCCAGGTGGGAGTCGTAGTCGAGGGCGGCCACGAGCATCTGAAGGGGCCCCCTCGGGTCGCCCTTCGGGGCTGGTACGAGCTTCACGATGGCCTCGAACAGAGGCTCCATGCTGATCTTGGGGTCAGACTCGTCGGCGACGGCCCATCCCTCGCGGGCCGATGCGTAGATCGTCTGGAAATCGAGCTGCTCGACCGTGGTCGCCAGCTCCAGGAAAAGGTCCTGGACCTTGCTCAGGGTCTCGGCGACGCGTGCCTGCTCGCGGTCGACCTTGTTGATCACGACCACCGGGCGCAGCCCGGCTTCGAGCGCCTTCTTGAGCACGTAGCGCGTCTGCGGCATGGGACCATCAACTGCGTCCACGACAAGCAGGCAGCCGTCGGCCATGTTTACGACTCGCTCGACCTCACCGCTGAAGTCGGCATGCCCCGGGGTATCGATGATGTTGATCTTTACGTCCCGGTATATGACGGCAGTGTTCTTGGCCAGGATCGTGATGCCGCGCTCGCGCTCCAGCGGGTTCATGTCCATCAGGAGGTCGCCGACCTGCTGGTTAGCGCGGAACACGTGGCTCTGCTTCAGCAGCGCGTCGACCAGGCTGGTCTTGCCGTGGTCGACGTGGGCGATGATCGCGACGTTGCGGATTTCCGTGGCGGTTTCGATGGTCAAATGCTACTTCTTGCGCGCTCTCGCGCGTCGAGGCCTTCACGACCGCGCCTGCTATGGCCGCGAACGGCCAAAAATTCCTGGTCCGGCGATGCCGGTCTAGGCCGTGACGGCGGCCCTTGTCTTCAGCCTGGCGTGCGCCTCGAGC
>JACPRT010000199.1 GCA_016189845.1 Chloroflexota bacterium
ATCTGATCACCTGAAAGAGGAAGAATGGCGCGGCGGCCGCCAGCCCCGTCAGCACCGAGATCTTCACGATTGCGCCCCACAGCTCGGTAAGGTCGGTAAAGACGGGCAGGCCGCCGGTGTACGGGTTGAGGCCGTGTTCAGTCGCGGGGGCGAGCAAGAAGTCGAGGATGCGACGGTGGAAGGCGAATGCCAGGGCCGTCGTGGCCACGAGCACCAGGAGCGAACGGATAACCCGGCGCTTCAACTCGCCCAGATGGGCGAGAAGCGGCATCGGCCTGTCCGAGGTCGGGCGCACCTATCTGTCCTGCCGGTCGGGTGGCCGTTCGGAAGTAGCAGAAGCGTCCTGCCCCGACCCGGGCGCGCCTGGGCGGGACGATTCGCCGCTATTTGCTTGGTCGTGAGGGACGGCACGCGCGGATTCCTTCGCGTGCTTCGGTTCCTCCTGGTCCGAGGGTTCGGCCATGATTGCGGCGGTCAGCTCGTCTCGCTGTTTGCGTAGTTCTGAGAGAATCTTCGCCGCGGACTTGCCGGCGTCGGCCATCTTCCGTGGCCCGAGCACCAGGAATGCGACCAGGGCAATGACCAGCATCTCGAGGCCGCCGATGCCGAAGAAGTTCACCGGCCCGTTCCCCGGTCATGTGGGCAGACCGGCCGCGACGATCCGGGCTTGAACGCCCCGATGTGCTCCATCAGTTCCGCGGTGAGACACAGGGGCAAGCCGACGACGTTCAGATAGCAGCCCAGGATCGAATCGGCGGGGCGGAACGGATCGTCCTGGATCCCATAGCTGCCAGCTTTGTCCAGTGGAGCCCCTGAATCGACATATTGTCGAATTTCGTCGTCGGTGTACCTGCGGAACGTCACCGAAGTGGTCCGCGTGCCCGCTGCGCGGCCGAGCGCGCCGTCGAGCGCAACCCCGGTCACGACCCGGTGCGTGCGCCCGCGCAGACGCCGGAGCACGGCAATGGCATCCGAAGCGCCTCCTGGTTTGCCCAGTACGCGATCGTTCAACACGACCAGCGTGTCGGCGCCCAGGACAAGTTCGCCCGGGTGTCGCTTCGCCACATCCGCGGCCTTCGTCGCCGCTAACAGGGTAGCTTCCTCGTCAGGATCGGCCCTGGAAGGGGGGGGTCGCTCGTCGATCCTGGACTGTTCGACTTCGAACACGAAGCCGGCTTCCCGGAGAATCCGGGCACGTCTCGGCGATCCCGAGGCCAACCTCAGCGGCGCGGCGATGTCCATCACGGGAATGCTACCCCGCTCGCCGTACAGCCGCCACGCACTCGACATGATATGTCTGCGGAAACATGTCGACCGGCTGAATCCAGTCGACGCGGTAAGCCCCACCGGCGCACAGGGCCGCAAGGTCCCGCGCCAGGGCCTCGGGTTCGCAAGAGACCATCGCGACGGTCGACGGCGCGAGCGCTCGCAGTGCCCTGAGTGCATCGGGATGGCACCCCCTTCGCGGCGGGTCCATCACAACGGCATCGACGCCCGTGAGCGTCGGAAGAACGGCTTCTGTTCTGCCCATGACGAACCGGACGTTCTCCAGACCGGAGGCGTTCGCCCTGGCATCGTCCACCGCGGAGGCGGAATCCTCGATCCCGATCACCTCCCGCGCCCTGCCCGCGAGGAGCGCCGCAAACACCCCGACCCCGGCATAGGCGTCCACGACCACCTCGTCTCCAGACAGGTCGAGGGCTTCGGCGACCGTATCGACGACTCTTTCCGCCACCGGGACGTTCACCTGGAAGAACGAAGAGCCCGCGACGCGGAACCGCCTGCCACGGATGGAGTCGTGGTAGTACGGACCGCCCGATTCCAGGGCCAGCGACTGGTCGACCAGTCTGGGTTGAATCAGCCGCTCCCCGGAGTCGATGCCGGCTCTGACCGACAGCTGTGTCATTCCCTTGAGCCTGCCCTGGATCAGTCGAAGCGTGCGGTTGATCGTCGGAGTCATGAGGAGACACTCGTCGATGCGAAGGAATCGCCGCGTATGCCGGTTAACGAACCCGACTTCGCCTTCCCGGCCGACCGTGAAGCGCGCGTGATTCCGGTATCCGAACTCGTCTCGGCTCGGAACGGTCGGGCGCACTTCGATCCCGGCAGTTTCACCGAACTGATCAAGCGCCCGAGCGACTCGCTCACGCTTGAGGCCGAGCTGGCGGTCATAGGAAATGTGCTGGTACTGGCAGCCCGTGCACGGTCCAAAGTACGGACATGGCGCAGACACCCGATCGCCCATTGGCGCAAGCACGTCGACGACCCGGCACGCGATGTGGTCGGGGTATTTGCGTACGAGTTCGACGACCACTCGTTCGCCGGGCAGACCGCCCGAAACCGTGGCCGGCACTTCGCCGTAGCGCGCGTCGACCTCGCCGGCCGTGCCGAACTCGCCGAGCACGAGCTCGAACCGGTCGCCTCGGTCGATTGG
>JACPRT010000201.1 GCA_016189845.1 Chloroflexota bacterium
ATCGTGAACGTGCCTGCCTGACCTACCGCCGGACGCACGACGACCGGTTGCGCTCCAAGCGGACCGCCGTTCTTGCGGATGTCCTCCAGCGACTTTTCATCGATCGGCCGGCCAAGGTTGTCGGGATCGGGCAGGATAGAGTCGATGGGAACGAGCATGTGCCTGGCCCCCTTCAGCTCTGCGGCGGCAGCGGCGCCTCGCCGTTGCGCTCAGCCTGGATCGCCCCGAGCCGGGCCAATTCTTTTGCATTCCGAAAAGGAGAACCAAAAACTGTCCGGCGCTGTCCAACCTCATTCCGTGCTGGCCTTGTGCGGGGAATTCGGCTGGGATAGAGTGCCCATGCCGTATCTGGCAAACGGGCATTCGTGAAAGTACCCCGGACCGGGAAAGTTGACCGAACGCGCCTCTCGGATTCCACCGTATGTCCCATACCGGACATTCCGGAATTTCCTTGACATCCTCAAGGAAGGTATTCCGGCGAGAATCGATCGGAGCGTCTGGGGCGAACGGTTCTCGGGATCGAACGGAACGCAGCTGATGACCGCCCTGAAGGTGCTCGGGCTGATCGACGAGCAGGGGCAGCCCGGGGCGGATCTCGAACGCCTGGTCCGCTTCGAGGGCGACGCGAGGCGAGACGTCTGGAGGGCGGTCCTTCGACGTCGTTACGCCCCGTTGTTCAGCCTCGACCTCCAGCGAGCGACGCGGGCCCAGTTCCGGGATGCCTTCCGCGCATTTGGGACGAATGACGCGGTCCTGGCGCGGTGCGAGCGGTTTTTCGTTCAGGCGGCGCAGGACGGGGGGGTTGAGCTTTCGCCGTACATCCTTGATCGGCGGCGCGGCCCCCGGCGGCAGCCCGGCTCGCGGCCGCGCGGTATTCCGCCGCAATCGTCCAATGTTCCGGTCGCTCGGAACGCGCCGGCGGCGGAGTCAGAGAGATCGATAGCGGCCATGATCCTGGAGAAGTACCCTCCGTTCGATCCGCGATGGGAGCCGAACGTGCAGATCAAGTGGCTCGAAGGCATCACCAGGCTTTATGACGGCCTGCGTGCCGCAGAGGCGGCTCCGGGCTAAGGCCGCAACAACTGCCGCCACATCTCGGCCTCGGCCTCATCCATGTAAAGTCCGGGATCACCCGACGTGTCGACCACTACGTGACCATAGCATTCCTGGGGGCTGACGGCCTGGCGTTCCGACAGGTGGTAGGCGAGTAGCTCCGGCCCCGCATCCGATTCCGATTTGCCCGACGCGTACCTGCGCCGGAGGCGGGCGCGAGCTTCCTTCGAGTCGAGGCGGCATTCGATGACCAGGAAGGGGATGCCTCGGCGAAGCGCAGCCATACGGGCACGCTTACGGTGGTCGCGCTTGAGGAACGACGCATCGAGCACCACCGACCGCCCTGCGGCCAGCTCTTCTTCACCCTGGCGCACCAGCTCGCGGTAGGTGGCGCCTGACATCCGCGGTGAGTACAGCTGGTCCCGGACGGAAGGATCGCTCGGGCGGTGCGGGTCGAGGCCGAACAGCGTCTTCCTGACCACGTCGGACGACACGTGCCGGATCCCCCACCTTCCGGCAAGTTCTTGGGCCACCGTGGATTTGCCTGAGCCAGCGACACCGGTCATGACGAACATGGCCTGCGGACGTTGTGCTGCGACGAGCCTGGCTGCCAGCCCGGCATACTCACGGGCCGTGGCGGCTTCGGGGGGTCGTCGCAGCACGGCGACCTTGCACCGGACCATCGCCCGGTAGACCTCGTAGAAGCGCATCATCGTCCGAAGCTCCGGGTCCTCCCTGTCGTCGAGGTACGCCAGGACGAGGGCATCGGCCAGGTCCGGGCGTCGCAGGCGCTTCAGGTCCATGGTGAGGAAGGCGAGGTCCGATGCGACGTCGATGAAGCGGTAACGGTCGCTGAACTCGATGCGGTCGATGATCTGGATCACAAGGCGCCCGGCCCTTCCGGGCCCCCTGGCGCTTCGGCGCTCGAGGAATATGTTGTCGGCGTGCAGGTCGCCATGGCAGTCCCGCACCCATCCTGCGGCCTTGCGTGCCGCGATCAACGGGCGCAGCGCCTGGACCGCGCCCTGCGTGTAGGCCGCCACTCTTCCCACCTGATCGGAGAATGACAGTGGGGCCGCCCACGGACCTACCGCGGCGAGGTTGTCGAAGACCAGTTTGCGGACGACGTCCGGCCCGCCGTGCTCAGAATCCGTCGCAGCCGGTGAAGCCCGGCCGTGAAACCTGGCCAGGTATCGGCCCAGCAAAGCCATCTGGCGGGTGCCCGCCCGGCCATCGAGTACGAGCCGGACGAGAACGTCGTCCGCTGCCAGCTGCCGCATCTTGAGTGCGTACTCTTCGACCTCGCCGTCGCCGTCCATGCGAAGCCTGCCATCGGCGCCGCGCCGGACCTCCGATATGCCCAGATATACGTCCGGTGAAGTCGCGCGATTGAGTTCGAGCTCGTCGCTCGTAAACCGGCGACGCCTCTCGAGCGTGGTGAAGTCGAGGAATCCGAGGTCGACCGGCTTCTTGATCTTGTAGACGTATTCTCCGGTCAGGAACAGGTGGGAGATGTGCGTCTCGACCAGGCGCACCGGCCTCTCGACCTCGTGAGGATACGCGGCGGCTTCCATGAGCGCCTTAACCAGTTCGGCGCGTCGAGCAGGAGTCCGATCGGGACGTGCGGTCGGCATGTTTCATGTAGCGTACCGCCCGGTCGAGTATCCTCGGAGCAGGACCTTCCCGGAGGTGTTACATGACCCCACGACGGGCCGCATCTGCGAGACGCGCCAGGCGAAAGCCAGACCACCACGATCTGCCGCCGTTCAAGAACACCCCGCCTACGGACTTCTCGGCGCCAGAGAACCGCCGCGCTCTCCAGGAAGCCCTGGCCCGCGTGAAGGCGGAGCTGGGCCGCGAGTACCGGCTGGTCATCGGTGGCGACCGCA
>JACPRT010000202.1 GCA_016189845.1 Chloroflexota bacterium
GCTCGCTCATCGTCCTCCACTCTTGTCTTCACGACGGAACATGCGAAGCATCCGGTCGGTGACCACGAAGCCGCCCACGACGTTGATCGTGGCCAGCACGACCGCCAGTGTGCCGAGCACGATCGCCAGCGTGCCTCCGCCCCGTCCCGCGACCACGAGGGCGCCGACCAGGGTGATGCCGGAAATTGCGTTACTGCCGGACATTAGCGGGGTATGCAGAGTCGGCGGCACCTTGGTTATCACTTCGAATCCGACGAACGTCGCCAGGACGAATATGGTCAGCGAGATGAGCAGGATTTCCACCATTTGTCGGCTAGACTCCCCCCAACCCGTGCCGCACCTCGCCCGCGTGCGTCACGCACATCGCGGCGACCACCTCGTCTTTGAAGTCGATGTTCAGCTTGCCCTCGCGGTCGATGATCAGCTCGAGAAATGCGGCCACGTTGCGCGAGAAGAGCTGGCTGGCGTGCGTCGGCAGCGAGCTGGCCACGTTCAGGGGCCCATAGATCGTCACCCCGTTGACGGTCACCGTCTCTCCGGGACGTGTGAGTTCGCAGTTGCCGCCTGAGTCGGCAGCCAGATCCACGATCACGCTGCCGGGGCGCATGGCTCTTGCGGCGTCGGCGGTTATGAGCAGCGGCGCCTTGCGGCCGGGAATAGCAGCCGTCGTTATGATCGCGTCCGCCTGCACGAGGAACGGCTTCAGAGCCTCGCGCTGAAGCACTTGCTCCTCTTCTGTCTGGGCCCGGGCGTAGCCACCGGCTGCCTCGGCCTTCTGCGGCGCCGGCAACTCGATGAACCTGGCGCCCAGGCTGGTCACCTGCTCCTTGACCGCGGCGCGAACGTCGTAGGCTTCTACGACCGCACCCAGGCGCCTGGCCGTCGCAATTGCCTGCAGTCCCGCAACCCCGGCGCCCAACACCACCACTTTCGCGGGAGGGATCGTTCCGGCCGCCGTCATCATCATGGGCATGTACTTGGGCAGGGCCGACGCAGCGATGAGGACGGACTTGTAACCCGCCAACGACGCCTGCGAGGACAGGACGTCGAGCCGCTGGGCACGCGCGATTCGAGGCACAAATTCCAGGCCGAATGATGTAATCCCACGGGCGGCCAGCGACCGGACCAGGTCCGGGTCACGGCGGGCGTCGAGGACTCCGATGACGACCGTTGTGGGTCGAAGCGCCGAGATCTCGGCAGGATACGGTTTCTGGACCTTGATGTAGATATCGGCCGCGCCGGCCACGGCCGTGGCGGTCGGCGCAATCTCTGCTCCCGCACTGCGGTAGGCATCGTCAGGATACGAAGCCTCGGACCCGGCGCCGGATTGGACGACGACCTGGTGGCCCGCCTTCGCGAGCTTGCCCGCTGTCTCAGGCGCAAGGGCGACCCGCCGCTCACCGCTGGCCGTCTCCCTGGGCGCTCCGATCTTCATGGACCTAATGATAGAGTCACCTTCATGCCTGATGTGCTTGCCCTCGCCGGGGGAGTGGGCGGTGCAAAACTAGCGTTCGGCCTGGCCAGCCTGCTCCCTCCCGATCGCCTGACGGTAGTAGTAAATACCGGCGACGACGACGCGTTTCACGGCCTGCACGTGTCACCCGACATCGACACAGTCGTGTATACCCTGGCCGGGAAAGCGAACAGGGAGACAGGCTGGGGGCGGCAACAGGACACTTTCGCAGCGCTCGATGCGCTCTCGGAGCTGGGCGCCGAGACCTGGTTTCGACTCGGCGATCGCGATCTGGCGCTGCACATCCGCCGCACGCAGTTGCTGCGCGAAGGTCACACCCTGAGCGAGGTAACCCGGGACGTCTGCCAGCGCTTCGGCGTCGAACACGCGATCGTACCGATGAGCGACAACGCCATCCGGACGGTTGTCGAAACCGACCAGGGCGTGATGTCGTTTCAGGAGTATTTCGTCCTCCACCACAGCGAGCCACGCGTTCGCCGGCTTGTGTTCAAGGGCATCGAACGCGCGACCCCATCACCGTGGTTCGAGATGGCGTGGCAACGCGCTGACGCGCTGGTCATCTGCCCGTCGAACCCGTTCCTGAGCGTCGATCCGATCCTCTCGATTCCGGGGGCCAGGAATGCGCTTGCGTCGATCAACGGCGTCCGGATCGCCGTCAGCCCCATCATCGGCGGAAAGGCCGTGCGCGGACCCGCGGCGAAGTTGTTCGAGCAACTCGGCGGTGGCCCTGCCGACTGCGTCGGGGTGGCCCGCCGTTACGCCGGCCTCTGCACGCACCTGGTGATCGATCGTGTCGACCAGGCCCTGGCGCCGCAGATAGCCGCCCTCGGCATCAAGCCTGTCGTCGAGAACACCCTGATGCAGACCGACGACGATCGCATCGAACTCGCCCGCGCGGTGCTGGCGGTGTGTGAGACCGGGTGATGGTTCCCGGCGCCCGCATTCTGATCCCCATGAAACCGCTCTCGGACAGCAAGACCCGGCTCCGCGCGGCCCTGCCCGACGACCGCCGCCGATTGTTGTCGCTGGCGATGCTGGTGCATGTCCTCCAGACGGTGTCGCTGGCCGGGCGCGGTCAGATCTTCGTCCTGGGCGGCGACGATGCGGTCCAACAGGCATGCGGCCTCGTCAAATGCAGCTTCGTTGTCGACTCTGCGTCCGACCTCAACGGGTGCCTGGCAGCCTCGTTCGAGGCGGCCCGGGTGGCTGGAATCGGAGCGGCGGTCTTTCTGCCCGCGGACCTGCCCCTGCTCAGTGGGGAAGATGTCCTGGCACTTTTCTACGCTGGTCCCGGCCAGCTTGCCGTAGTCGCCCCCGACCGTCACAACGCGGGGACGAACGGCCTTGCGATCCACGGAACTTTGCCGTTAGCGCCGTCCATGGGGCCTGGCAGCTTCCAGCGGCACCTCGTCCAGCTCGCGCTGGCGGGCGCGGCATACGAGATCCGAAGGACGCAGGGCCTGGGCTTCGACGTCGACACCCCCGATGATCTGGACCTCCTGCTTCGTCTGGTTCCCGACTGGTGGGAGCGTGCCGAAGGCCTTGCACGCGGCATCGACTGGCGCGGAGGCGAGGCCCGATGAGCGCGTCGCCGCGTATCGGGGTCGTGCTCCCCACCCGCGGCGTCCTCCTCGGGGCCGGTGAGCCTGCCCCGGCCTCCCGTATCCTCCGGCTTGCTGAGACTGCGGAGAAGGCGGGCGTCGACTCCCTGTGGGTTGGCGATAGCCTCAC
>JACPRT010000203.1 GCA_016189845.1 Chloroflexota bacterium
CGAAGCTTAACCGTCCCGTGACGGGTCAGTGCGAAGAGAGTGACCTTCTTGAAGAGGCCTTCCTATCCAGATATCTTCGGCAGCTTGCTCACGTCGATGTCGACGCCGAAGCCTGGAGCGTCTGTCGGTTTCATACTGCCGTCTTTCGGCGTCGCCATCCCGGGAAGCCGAGGGGCTTCGCTCGGTGGCACGCCGGGCGGCGTGGCCACGAAGCATTCCGTCCATGGGATCGCCGGCATCGCGTAGCAGGCGTGCTGGCCGTAGGGTGTATTGCCCCCGCCGTGCGGTATGACTGAGATGCTGGCTGCCTCCGCAATCGCGCAGATCTTGACCACGGCCGTCAATCCGCCGACCCACTGGATATCGGGTTGCAGGATATCGACCAGCTTGCGACCGACGGCGTGCTGGAATGGGTACGTCGTGTACCAGTGTTCGCCGGTCGCCAGCGTTTGCCACGGGACGCGGTGACGGAAGTCCGCGTGCGCGTCGAAGTCCTCGGATCGCAGGCATTCTTCCATCCACTTTAGCTTGTACGGGCGCAAAGCCTCAGCCAGTTGAACGGCGTATTCGGTGTCGAACGCCATCCAGCAATCGAGCATGAGGTCGATCTCGTCACCCACGGTTTTCCGGGTCTCCTCGATCAGCTCCACGTTTTTCTTAAAGCCCGGCTTGCCGTCTGCTGGACCGTAGGGGCACGGGAGCTTGGTCGCCTTGAAGCCGAGTTCCACGTACCAGTCGGTATCGCCACCGGTCGAGTAGCAGAACAGCTCGTCCTTCGATGGCCCGCCGATCAGCTCGTACACCGGGCGCCCCAGGAGTTTGCCCTTGAGGTCCCACAGCGCGAGGTCGATCGCGCTCACCGCGTACGACGCGATACCGGTGGCGCCAAACGGGGCGCACATGCGCACCATCATGTCGTAGCACTTCTCGATGGCCATGGCGGACTCGCCAACCAAACGCGGTCCGAGGTAGTCGTCGACGAGGGCGGCCACCGGCTTGCCGTGGTTCGCGAACGCGAAGCCTTTCGTCCCGTCCTCGGCCTCGGCCACCACGATGAAGTCACCGAAGGTCGGGGTCCAGGAAGGCCGGTACGCGGCGTAGCGCGGGTACCGCGTGACCGGGTTGGCCACTGGACCGCTCTCGATCCACGAAGCGCGCCGTCGCTTCGTCTTGAACCTGGCCTTTGGGCGTTCATACGCCACCGAGTAGATGGATTCGATCTTCATGGCAGGCTCTCTCCTCCGCTAATCGGATTGTGACTCTTCCCGGTCACGTGTGCTGCTGGCCGAGACCGCGCCGCACGAACTTCAACAAGGCGTCATGTTCCGCGGGGATGTCCGTGTTCAGCCGGGCTGCTGCCGAGATGATTTCCCACCGTCGAAGCCGGTCCCGGTCTGCCCCGGCCAGTCGCGCGTAGTGAGCCACATATCGATTCAGGAAGAGCCCGGCCAGGGTGAGCACCAGGGCACGCTTCCAACGAATTCGCTCCTGCAGCGGACCAAAGCGAAGCAGGACGATCGTTCGGGCAACGTCGGCCAGAGGATGTCCGCTCGTGGCATCGGCCCAGTCGATGACCCTGGGGCCTTGCGACGTAAGAATCACATTGCCCGGGTGCAAGTCGCCGTGGCAGAGCGCGCGTCCGGTGGGCATCTGGTCGAGTAGTTTCAAGGCCGCGCTACGAAGGTCGCCGGACAGTTTTGGGGCGTGCTCAATTTCGCTCCGTAGATCGTCCAGGCATGACGGCAGGCCGGGAATCGGCTTCGAGTGAAGGCCGACGTGCAACGAAGCCAGTTGACGCGCCTTTGCAGCGAAGCGCCATGGCTTCGACGCCAGTACTTCCCACATGGAAGGCCCGACGATTTTCTCGAATACCACGCCGTAGCGGCCGTCTTGCTGCTCCATGCCAAGCGCCCTGGGCGCAGGCACGCCGGCCTCCTCGAGTTCTCGGGCTATGCTGAGCTCCCGCTCGGCGCTCGCCCGCCCCCAGCCTGACCTGAAAAGTTTCAGGACTCGCCCATTGCCAATGTCGAATATCTCAGCGGTACGGCCGAGCGCCATGGGCCGTGCCGCATGCTCAGTCATGCCTGTGTCGGGCCCCACGCGCCGGTTCCTGCCTCAACGGAACCGTTCGATTCGGTACGGCGCCATGACATCTACTCTGACGCCATCGACGATTTTGAGAGTCGCCAAAAGACGACCACATGGCGGTGCGGCGTGCTCATGCGCGGGTTCCCGCGGGTCATCCTTTGCGCGCGAGAGGCGCGATGCTCAGCTCGGACGTGATGGAATCGAACCACTGCACGACTTCCTTGTGCAGCGGGATACCATCTTTTCTCCGGTGCTGTTCTTCCTCCCATTCGGGCAGGCCGGCGTAGTACACGCGATCGTGCCCAGGCGCGGGCGGTGTCTCTCTCAGATAGCGCAAGAAGGCGTCCATGTCCTTCTTGAATTTCTTGACATCGGTGAACGCGTCGATGCTGTACGCCGCCACGAAATGGCTCATATGGCCGTAGCCGTATCCGCCGAAGGCGCCGGTCGACAGGATCCCGCTGAATACGTGCGCTATGACGCCCAGGCCGTATCCCTTGTGCGACCCAAGCTCGCGTGTTCCGCCCAGCGGCAGCATCCATGTGTGCTCAGGCAACGAGCGCTCTTCCATGATTGGAGTCCCATCGGCATCGGCGATAAGTCCAGGCAGCGTCGGCTTGTTCATGCGCCGCAGCAACCCGATCTTGTTGGCGGCCACCGAAGAGGAAGACATGTCCAGCACGAACGGAGGCTCCTTGTCGGCGGGAACCGCCCATGCGTGAGGGTTTGCACCCAGTCGGGGGGTTGCTCCAAACGTCGGGACTGTGTTCTGTCCGCCGCCGGTGATGGCGTAACCGATCATGTCGTGGGGCAGCGCCTGCATCGGGTAGTAGGCAACCATTCCCATGTGCCGGCTGTTGCCTATCGTTACGCACCCAACCCCGACTTTCCTGGCTTTCTCGATCGCTATCTCCATCGCGCGCGGTCCAACCACGATACCGAGACCCCGGTCGGAGTCGATGTTCGCGGTCGAAGGCGATTCTTTGACGATCCGCCACTTCGGGCGCGGGTTGATGAAGCCCTGCCCGAACATCTCCACGTATCGACGAAGCATGTTCGATACGCCGTGGGTATCGACCCCTCGGATGTCGGACATGACCAGCACGTCGGCAGCTTGCTCCGCGTCCGCCTTCGACATGTTCATCTTCAGGAAGATGTCGGTCACGGCGCGTTGGAGATCTTCCGCCCTCACGCGTATCTGGTCTTCGGGCGGAACATGGAAGTGTTCGAGCACAGAGTTCCCTCTTGGTTGCTTGTTACCCGTACCGCGTCGTCAGACGTTCATTGGCTGGGCGTACATCTTGGCGCCTGAGAAGGTCGACATGCCGCGCGCCGTCGGGTCGGTGTGCACGTTCACGATCGCCGGCAGCCCCGACTTGAACGCTCGCTCGAGCGCGGGCCGGATGTCCTCCGGCTTCTCCACGAACTCACCGTGGCCACCCAGCGACTCCGCGACCTTGTCGTAGCGGACGACCCCGAGCTCCCGGCCGGGCTTGCGAACGCCTTCCTGGCGGGCGAACCAGCCTTCGTTGTTCGACACAACCACTACGATCGGAAGCTTGTGGCGCACCGCGGTGTCGATCTCCATGATGTTCATCCCGAGCGAGCCATCGCCGTGCAGCGACAGCACCTGCTTGTCGGGCCTGGCCACCTTGGCGCCGACCGCGAATGGCAGGCCCACGCCCATGCACCCTGTGGCGCCGGAGTTGAGCCGGTGGCCGGGCTCGTAGGTCGGTATCGACTGGCGCGCGAAATGCAGGATTTCGTTGCCATCGACCGTCAGGATCGCGTCGCGGTCCAGGAAGTTTCGAATCTCGTTGCAGAGCCTGAGGGGGTGAATCGGCACCTGCCTGGAGTTGAGCAACGCCTTCGACCGCTCCTCCCGGCTGGTGTTCTGCTCGCGGACGTACGTGACCCAGGCTGAATCGCTCTTCGACTTCATTCCAGTCCGGGCGGCTTCGGCGTTTAGCTGGCCAAGAACGGCCCGGGCGTCGCCGACCAGCCCGACGTCGATAGCGCGGTTGTGGCCGATTTCCGCGGCGTGGATGTCGATCTGGATCAGCTTCGCGGATTCCGAAAAGCGCTTCCCAAAATCGAGGATCCAGTTGAGCCGCGTGCCGACGATCAGGACGACGTCCGCCTCCCGCATGGCCGTGGACCGGGCCGCCGGGAACGACAGCTCATGGTCCTCAGGTATCACGCCCCTCGAAAGCGGAGTCGTGTAGAAGGGAATGCCCGCACGGTCGACGAACTCTCTTAGCGCGTCCCACGCCTTCGACCACAGCACACCACTTCCGGAAACCAGCAGCGGCTTATTGGCGTTCGAGAGCAGCGATATGGCTTCCCTGACCAGGGCGGGGTCGGCCTCCGGACGTGCAAGCCTGGCCGGCCGCGTTGGCGGGAGCGCAGCGGCCTCATCCACCATGGCGTATAGCACATCCTCCATGCAGTCGACGAATACCGGTCCGGGACGCCCGGTGGTCGCCTCGCGAAACGCCGCAGAGATCATTTCCGGATAACGCGCCGGGTCGGTCGGCCGCATCGCCGCCTTGCTGATCGGGGCGAAAGCCGACACCTGATCGATCTCTTGAAAACCGCCGCGACCGAAGTCGGACAGACGCCCTGCGCCGCCGAGTGTCACCATGGGAGCGTTGTCGATGAACGCGTTGTAGTGGCCGGTCAGGATGTTGAGCGTGCCGGGACCCGATGCGGCGGTGGTCACTCCGGGTGATCCAGTCACGCGGGCGTAGGCATGCGCGGCCATGGCAGCCGCTTGCTCGTGGCGAAAGTCGATCGCCTTGATGCCCATGTCCTGGGCGTTGTTGACTATCTCGTAAATCGGGCCGCCGATAAGGAAGAAGATGTGGCGGACCCGTTCTTCCTTCAGCGTCCGTGCGATCAGATAGCTGCCTGATACCTGGGCCATTTTGGTCGTGCGTCCTCCCGAGATTGTCGAATCCGGCTCCGGCTGGACGATTGTAATCTCGACCGCCCGCGAGCGCCGATGACCCTCGGCTAGCGCCCCAGCAGTCTTTTTTCGCCTTCGGCCGGGCGGTGTCCAAACCGCCTTACCGCCGCGGGTGGCACGGCGGTCCCTGCCAGGGTCGCCGCCTCTGCCAGGAGACGTACGCCGTTCGCGAAATCGCCCGCGTTGATGTACTCGGCCGCGATCGAGCCGGCCGGGGCCGCGTTGTGGTAGTTTCCGAGCGGAAACGCCAGGCCGGTGACCCGGTAGCCGAACGCAGCGAATGCGCTGGCCTCGCACACCCCGCCACTCATGAGTTGCCTCTGCACCTTGAATCCGCGATCTCGGGCGGAAATCCTGTCGGCAGCCGCCCGGAGCACTGCCTCGGCGTCACGGTCGAACGTCGAAATGCGGTCGCCTGCGCGTATGACGGGCCCGGAACCGATTTCTGCGCCTGGCAGTGTCCGGCTAGATTCGACCGAGACCACGGTCGTGTCTTCGGGCAGGAGCCTGTCCTCCGCGGCAAGCCGCGAGCCCTCGAGACCAACCTCTTCGGCCCGGGTGAAGAGACCGTAGACCGGACCGGCCGAAACGTGACTCGTCGACCACTCGAGCGCGGCGGCGGTCGCTGCACACCCGGCGAGGTCGTCGAGCGCACGTGCGCGGATCAGGTCGCCGTCGAGGCTGAAGTCAACAAGGTCGAGCACGACTGCACATGGCAAGCCGTTGATCGCGGAGCGATCGACCTCGAACATCACGCGCTTCTTGTCGCCGGGGGCCAGCCTCCCGATGACTTTGCCGGGGATCCGCCGGCCGTCGTTCGTCACGAACTGCACGCGCACGCCCTGGGCTGCGGCCGCTTCGCTCAGCCCGCCTCGCATCTCACCGACCACGTTGCCGCCATCTTCGGCCAGTGCCTCGAATCCAGGGTGGTCGAGGTGCGCGACGAACGCCAGTCCGGACGCGCTCGAATCGGCGCCATGCCTCGTGGCAAGGACGTTTCCGTAGCGGTCGACCCTTACTTCGAGCCCCGCCTTTTCGCAAAACGACCTCACCCATTCCGCGCCGACCCCTTCGTAGTAAGGCGCCGAAGGGATGCGGCACAGGGATTCCAGCGCGCTCAGCGCGGTCACGGCAAGTTGCGCTTCGTCCATCCATTCCTCCTGGCGGATGAAATGCGTAGGGTACCGCCCTTGTTAAAATGCCGCCCCGTAGCCACAAGCGACAGGGAGAGGCGAAGATGCCGAAGGTGCTCTTCTACGTGGGCCGAGGCAACCCGACCACCGACGTCATGCTGGAGCAGACGCCCGCGGGATGGCAGGTCGTTTCGATCGACCCGCGGGAGAAACCCGAATCCGAACAGCTCAAGATGGTCGCCGACGCCGATTTCCTCTGGGTGTTCGGCGGCAGACCGTCCGACGATGTGTTGCGGGCCGGCAAGAAGGTCAGGCTCCTTCAGCTGGGGTCCGCTGGCTACGACGGAATCAACGTCGCGCTCGCCGGTGAGCTGGGAATCCCGGTCGCGAGCGCCAGCGGCACCAACGCTCAAGGCGTGGCCGAACTTGCGGTGACGCTCATGCTCGGCGTGTACCGCCACCTGATCGACATGGACCGAGACACCAGGGACGGCCGCTGGGTCACGCCTCTCACGGTCGGCACCGACTCCTTCGAGGTGCTCAACAAGACCATCGGCATCGTTGGCCTTGGACACATCGGCGGCACCGTGGCCAGGCTGCTTCAGGGCTTCGATCCGACACTCCTCTACTACGACATCGTCCCGAAGCCAGAGGTCGAGAAGCGGTTCGGTGTTCGCCGGGTTACCCTCGACGAACTACTGAAGCAATCGGACATCGTGACGCTGCACGTGCCCTTGACGCCCCGCACGCGCCACATGATCGGCACACTCGAGCTCTCACTCATGAAGGAAGCGGCCGTACTGATCAACACTTGCCGGGGTCCTGTGGTCGACGAGAAAGCCCTGTACGACGCGCTGGCCAAGCGCAGGATCTGGGGCGCGGGACTCGACGTCTTCGAGACAGAGCCCGTGGATGCCGGCAATCCGATCCTGAAACTCGACAACGTGATCGTCGCTCCCCACGCGGCCGGCAAGACCGCCGAAAGCTTTCCGAGGCGCGCCCGGTTCGGCTTCGAAAACATGCAGCGGGTGCTGGCCGGAAAGCCGCCACTCAACCTCGTCACGCCCGAGTGATTCCGTCGCTTCACCCGCGAGACCCCCGTGTATCATTCCCGGTCGCAGATAGATGGCTCAGATCACGAGGAACAAGCAAATGCCAAAGTTCAAAGTTGTCGTCTTCGGACGTGATAACGACCCCCTGACCCACGAGCGCGCTGAGCTTGGCGATCTCGATTGCGAGATCGTCCAGGCCAATCCGAAGAGCGAAGGCGAGGCGATGGAAATCGTCAAGGACGCCGACGCCATCATGGGCGGCAACTTCTGGCAGACCGACCGCGTCATCAACGTCGCGGACAAGTGCCAGGTACTCGCGGTCTACTCCCACGGGTTCAACCACGTCGACGTCGATGCCTGCACGAACAAGGGCATCATCGTGACGAACTCGGCGGGCATGTGCGCCGAAGAGGTCTCGAACCAGGCGGTCGCATTCCTCCTGGCGCTGAACCGTCAGATCCCCTGGCTGAACAGCCGTCTGAAGGGTGGCACCTGGGACGCCGGGCCGTTCCGGCCGAAGGGTACGATCGACGAGGAAGTCCTTGGCATCATCGGGTTCGGCAACATCGGCCGTGCGGTCGCCCGCAAGATGAGCGGTTGGCGGATGAAGACGGTCGTCTACGATCCCTACATCCAGCCCTGGATCATCAAGGAGTACGGCGTCGAGCGGGTCTTGCACCTCAACGATATCTTCAGCCGCTCAGACTATGTGGTCGTCGTAGTGCCACTCAACAAAGAGACCTTCCACATGATCGGCGCCGAGCAGTTCAAGCTGATGAAAAAGACGGCGTTCTTCATCAACGTGTGCCGCGGCCCCATAGTCAACGAACCAGACCTGGTTCGGGCGTTGAAGGAAAAGTGGTTCGCAGCGGCGGGACTGGACGTCTTCGAGAAGGAGCCGGCCGATCCGAAGAACCCGCTTTTCACGCTCGACAATGTAATCGTTGCACCACACGTCGCCGGCTCGTCGGTCCGGTCTGCCGTGCTGAGCCGGCAGCGCGCCTCACAGCAGGTCAGGGCCGTACTTCAGGGTGACTGGCCGATGGCCGGACAGAACTCGGAAGTCCGGGCGTTGATTCCGATGCGGAGGTCCAACAAGATACTGGCGTGAGTTTCCTCTCGCCACAGCGCTTTCTCTGGATCACCGGCGCCGGGCTGTTAGGCCTCGGACTGGCCGGGTTCGTGTTGCCGGCGATCGGGGTCGATGCCACTCACCGATACTTCACGCTGAGCGCAGGCGAAAATGTGGCTCACATGGCGGCAGGGCTATTCGCGGCCGTAGTAGCCCTGCTGCTGAGATCCCGACCAAAGTCGCTGAAGTGGCTCGTCGTCCTGATGGGAATCGCAGCCCTGTTCTTCGGGATCTACGGTTTCCTTGGCGAATGGGCGGAGCGGGGTTCCGCCAGCAGCCTGTCGTTCCTGGACGCGTGGGCGGTGTCGGACCTGGCAGGGCCGTACGACAACCTCTTCCACGTCTTGTACGCGGCATGGGCGCTCGTGGCCGCGTTCAGAACGTCGCCAGTACCAGTCGATGCCGGAGCGGGCAATCTCGACGAAGACAAACCGCGACCGGTCTTTGGACGGTAGTTCTGAACTATTTCAGGTAAACTACCGGTATGAAGGTCATCGAGTATCCGTTCTCCGATCTTCTGCGTCGGCCAAAGGCGGTGACGCGGGAGGTCGAGCAAGGCGACGTGCTGCTGCGCCGCCGTGACGAACCTGACTTGCGCCTCACACGCGCTGACCGGGAGGCGGAGCGTGCCGCTACGTTCGCCGCCCTCGGCAAGGCGCTCAGGAACATCGCGGTACACAATCCTGCCGCACTCGACAGTGCCCTCCGTGATGCCTTCGCCTGGCTGGAGTTCCTCCCGGACCGGGACCGCAAGCATTTCGTGGAGGAGTTTTCCCGTGCGATTGCGGCCGCGGTCGAGCTAGATAGCTACGTCCCACTGACGCAGCTCGTCCGTGAATGGCGGGCTTCGGCCGAAATCCACGCCGACCCAAGGCTCGCACGGCGTCTCAAGCAACCGCTCAAAGCGAACGGCAAGCGGGTCG
>JACPRT010000204.1 GCA_016189845.1 Chloroflexota bacterium
AGGTCGATCATCGGCGACCTGACCCGCAGCTCCCACCTCACGAACGCAATGAAGAGGACGACCGTCAGTACCGCGCCGCTGAGGATCAACGGGGACGTCCATGCGACGTTGGTCGGGTTGTTGATCGTGAGGATCAGGGCGATCATGGCGAAGGCCGAAAGCCCTGCGCCGAGCCAGTCGTACCGCTCCCCCGGCCGTCTCTGGAACGAGCCGATCTTCTCGTCGTCGAGGACGAAGACGCCCCATACGAACGCGATCGCGGTCGGAATCGCCATGAAGATGAACAGGACCGGCCAGTCGAACACCTGCAGCAGGCCGCCAGCCACGATTGGGCCGGCAGCTCCACCGATAGCTACCGCCGTGCTCTGGCTCCCGAGGCCGGTGCCGCGCTCCTTTGCCGGGAATACTGAAGTCACGATGGCGGTGGAGACCGCCTGCCCCATTGATGCCCCAACTGCCATGACGACACGCGCGACGATCAGGGTCGTCAGGTTGGGCGAGAATGCGGAGAAGAGCGCGCCCCCGCCGAAGAGCACGAGGCCTGCGAGGTGAAACCTCTTGCGTCCCGTCAGGTCCGCCACGCGGCCGAGCGGGAGCATGACTGCGCTGACGGTCAGGGACTGCGAGATGACGACCCATGAAACCTGGCGCAGGGTCACCCCGAAATCGTCGGCGATGCTGGGCAGCGCCAGGAACACGATGCTGAAGCTCATCACCATGGTGACCATGGAAATGCCGACAGCCCAGAACGCCTTCCACTTGTAGGGGTCGTCCGGGTTCAGATCGGGGTCCCAGCGCGGCGGGGATTGGGTCATAAACCTGAAAGGCTACCACCGGCCCCGCCCTGGTTACTTTCGCGTCGGCTACCTCGGCGACCACGAGCCGATGTATCCCGTGCCCACTGCCACGGGGTCCCTCGAACCAGTGACATCGATCACCCAGACGCCGGCGCGTTCCATGGGTTCCTGGGATGAGTATGCGGCGGTCTGCGCAAGCGGGTCTCCCACGACGCCGAACAGGACGAGGTATGTGCTGTCGGGCGACCACATCCGTATGGAATGCGCGAACTGGTCGAAGTAGATCTGCATGAACAGGAATTCGTCCGAGGGGAGGAGAGTCGCGACCTGCGCCTCCGACTGGTCGCGAACGTCGATGACCATCACGGCGATCACGTTCTCGCCCGCGGCATCCTGCGCCACCGTTGTGAGCGCCAATTTCGTTGCGTCGGGCGACCACCAGAAGCTGATCATCGACTTTCTATCCATCCGGAAGATCTGGCGGCCGCCCGCCGTGAGTACCGTCAGACGGTCGAACAACCCCTCCGACTGTTCGCTCAGGACCGCAACGCGGCGGCCGTCAGGCGCCCAGGCGAAGGCGGCGCGCCCCTCGGCCTCGATCATGGGCGTCGGCGCCGATCCGTCGAACGGGGAGGAAAAAACCTTCGTGACGGCATCGGTCGTGTCGGCGTAGAGGATGCGATCGCCGGCTGGCGAGAAATTCGGGGCGAAGTAGTCGAGGGATCCGGAGCCGATCTGGCGAGGCGACCCTACCGGGTGGCCTTCATCGTCGAGTTCGTACAGCCGGAGGGCCTCCTGGTGGTGAACGAGGATGTGTCGCGAGTCCGAGGACCACGAGTAATAGATCGGCGCGCCATCCGCGAGCGTCGCCGGACGTTCGCCGCTGGCGACATTCACAAGTTCGCCCGTCAGGCCCGACGCCGTCCCGGCGATGACCGCGACGCGACGGCTGTCTGGCGACCAGTAGGCGTAGTGGGCGACGCCGGAACCGATTCCCGAGGTCGCCGGATCGTCCTGGAACAGGAGCGTTTCCCCGCCTCCCGCGGCGGGAACGGTTCGCAGCGAAACGTTCAGGCCGCGGCGGCCGTCCGGGATGAGAGCGGAGTACAGGATTGTTTCGCCATCGGGCGACCACACAGGCCACGCAAGTGCGCCACGAAATCCAAGGGAGTCGGCCGGCCCGTCTGGCTCGACGAGAACCCTGACGTCCGTACCGTCCGGGGCCACCGTGTATATGGCGCCGTTGAGCGCGGCGAACACGAGCCGCCCGCTGGACGCATCGGGCGGAGGGCTCGAGGGACGCGCCTGGGAGTCTGGCGCCGCGGTCGCCGCGGCGACCGCGGCTGTGGCGACGACGCTCGCCACAGCCACCGATGTCGGCGTGACCTGTGCCGCGTCGGCGGTTGGTACAACGGCAGTTGCGGTCGCCGGGGTACCGCCGTCGTTCGGGCCGCGCCCGCAGGCGAGCACGAGCGCGCCCGCGAGGGCGCCGACAACCATGGCGGCCATCCGAATCAACGAGCCGTGCCTCCAGCGTTACCGAACGCTACGTCGCCCGGCGATTCAGGGTTCTCTCGCCCGTAGACTTCCGTCAGCCGTTTCGTGGACGATTCACACACAGTGTAGGGCCCATTGTGATACATTTTCCCGCCAGCTACGATGCTCGCTACGAAAAACGTACAGTCCGAGGCGCGATCCTGCGCCCGGTGAATATCGGCGGTAAGGCTAACCATGACCCGTATATCGGGCCTGGGAGGCCGTAGGAAAGGTAGGAGGTTCTGCATATGACTTGGGCTGAGCGTGTAGGCGATCTCGCACGGACTACTGCACTTACAGGCATTAACTTTTTACGGTTGTTTACGGTCATCCTCCGTGTGGTGACGGAGAGGATCGACAGTCTGATCGTGGCACTCGCCGAGCATGGCGAGGAAGGCATCAAGGCCACGGAGATGGGCGCCAGGACGTACATCCGATTGCCCACCCTGGTCGCGTGGGGCATCGCGAGCATCGTGTTGCGGGCGATATCCCTCGTCACGGTGTTCGCCCGGCAAATCGCCACGACTGGCGATGAGTTGCTACGCCACCTGGCGGAAGAATCAGCTGGCTAGGCTCGTCAGTTAGATGCCATCGCCGGATGGGGCCCCGGACCACGGGGCCCCATCCGATGTTTGCCATCACGGCCTGCGCAAGACCTGAACTGGACGGATCCAGTGATCGCTGAGGACCGTTCTGCTCCCGTGTCCCTGGTGCGGGGCCAGTTAGCGCGCACCTGGGGGAATTGCCGGCGGACTGTGCTGCTGCTGGCTCTGGTCTTGACCGGAATCGCCCGAGCCGTCATGACCGTGTCGAGCGAATTCTTCACGAACACCGCCGTGGCGCTGTCCACACCGACCGGGCCCAATTCGCGACTCCGGTCCGTCTTCGCGTGGCCATTCAGCCAGGTTGGGCGCCTGCTGAGGCCGGCTGAAGGCGCATTCCTGCGTGTCGACCAGGCGCTGTCACGGATGCTTTAGCTCCGGCGCTCTCTCGCGCCTGCCCGCTATCCATCACGAAACGATCACGCGAATTTTGTGGGTGTTTACCACTCTTTAATAGTGCATCTGGCAATTCTCCCGTAACGTTCTAGATATTAGGGTGTAGTTACACCTTCAAATCAGAGCGCTATGGCAGGCCCGGAATGGATATCACGTACCGCACGATCAATCAGGTCCGCGACCGCGTCGAGCAACTCGCCAATGTCTTCCTCCCCGACGGTTACAAGCCCTTCGTCGATGTTTTCGCCAGGGTCCACGCACGGCGCGAGCTCCGTAAACTGATCGACGAAGCGGTCGTCAAGCTGCGGCGGACTTCCTGGATGCAGGTCATCGAGCTGCTCTTCTACGGCGACTCTCGCCTCGTGCGGAAAGTCGCCACGATCTACAGCCGCTAGTGGCCCCGCCCTCCTCGGGTCAGGGCGTGATCATTTCGATAGCGTCCTCATTCGGCGGGCGGAGCGATCCTGCACGGCGTATTTCTTGACCGTGGCCGGGTTCAACGCCAGGCCGTGGCCGGGCCTGTCGAAGGGCTTCAGGATTCCCTTGATGGGCTTCGGATAGTCGACGAACCAGAAGTCCAGCGTGTGCTCCGGGCGGCCGTATTCGAGCACCTTGAAGTTCGGCGTCGCCGCCCCCAGCACGACGTGCAGCTGCGGAAAGCCGTGCGGGGCAACGGGCAAGTTGTACGCCGCCGCGAAATGCGCCGTCTTCACCCACTCGGTGACCCCTCCTACCCGGCCCACGTCCATCTGAGCGATGTCGACCCCGCCGCGTGAGATCAGCTCCTTGAATCCGAACTTCGTGTGTTCGAGCTCGCCGCTGGCTACCGGGATGGTTGTCGCCTCCCGGATCGCTCGGAGGCCATCTATGTCCTCGGCGGTGGTCGGCTCTTCGAACCACGCGACGTTGAACTCCTCGAACGCCTTCGACATTTTGATCGCCTGCCTGGCCGTGTACGCCCAGTTGGCGTCGACGTAGATCTCGATGTCGTCTCCTACCGCCTTGCGTACCGCACGCACGCGGGCGATGTCCTCCCGCTCCGACTGCCCGAA
>JACPRT010000218.1 GCA_016189845.1 Chloroflexota bacterium
CCGATCTTGGCAGCCGCGAGGATTATCGCCAGCCGCACGACCAGGTCGGCGACTAGCTTGAGAGGTTCTTCCACGTCATCCGAATCTCATGGTAACGACACGCGGGCGATCGCGATGCCGTCCGGTAGACCGAACAGCGTTTGCGACCGCCCGCGTATTGCGGCTGGCTAGCCGCTCACGAACGGTGAAAACGGATCAGGACAGTCTGTTCGAACGCTCGAAGCTAAGCCTTGCCGATTCGGAACACCTTGGTCCCACAGATCGGGCACGTCCCTTGTGTCGCGGGGCGGCCGTTCTTCAGCTTCGTTGCCTTCATGTTGGTGATGTTCCGCTTGGTCCGGCACTTGAAACAGTAGGCTTGAGTTGGCATAACGCACCTCCTATAGCTGCGTAGCTATGAACCATAGCTACGGCGCAGATTGCTTGTCAAGGGGAACCAGCTACGAAACGACGAATCGGCCCCTATCTGTGCGGCGTGTTGGTCCGTAGCCGGCGCCCGGCTTCGGAGGGCCTGGCGTCGTCCAAATACGCCTCCGCGTGGTGGCACAGGTCAGGCCGGCGCGACGACCTTTTCCGGCCGCCACCATGGACCTGCGACGTCGTATCTGGCCAAAGCTAAGAAACGCCCCTCTGTCGAGTACATCCTTGCCAGCGCGCCGGCAGTAGCTGCGACGACGGTCCGGCCGGTGGCAGGAACCGCCTGCCCGTGGCAGATCATCTCTTCTCCGACCGGGTCCAGCACGACCTTCGGAAGGTCTTCAAGGACGAAGTCGGGAGCGTAGAGGGCCTGCTCCCAGTTTCCCAGCTTTACCATCCGTTCGAGCGCGTCCAGGGTAATGGCGTCTTCGATCCGAAACGGGCCTGCGCGCCTGCGTTCGAGGGTCAGCATGTGTGCCGCGTTCTGCAGTTCTTCACCGATGTCGTTGGCCAGGGAGCGTGCATAGAAGCCTCGACCGCAGTCGACCTCCACCTGGAAGTCGGGGGGTGACCACTGGACTAGCTCTAGCCGATGCACATCCACCCTGCGCGGCGCTCGCTCGACAGTGCCGCCGGCCCGGGCTATTTCGTACAGCGGCCGCCCTCCCAGCTTGAGCGCGCTGTACATCGGCGGCACCTGCTCGATCCTGCCGCGGAAGCGGCCCAGCACGGCCTCGACGTCCGCCCGTGTGATATGCGACGCGTCTGATTCGCGTGTCACCTGACCCGACGCGTCGTAAGTGTCGGTTGCGGCGCCCAGACGGACCGTCACGGAGTACGACTTGCCGCCGTCGATGATGGCTTCCACGAACCGCGTAGCGATACCCAGGCATACGGGAAGCACACCGGTTGCGTCGGGGTCCAGCGTGCCCCCGTGGCCCACCTTCCGCTGGCCTGTGAGCCGTTTTACACGGCGGACGACATCCGTAGATGTCAGGCCGGGTCCCTTGTTGATGTTCAGGAAGCCGCCTACGGCACCGCTATCTCTTGACGGACCGCTACCTGACGTGACGTTCATTCGCCGCGGCGCTTGCGGTCCTGTCTCTCGACCTCGTCCATGTACGCGAGCATTTCTGCGGTCCTCTGGATGCGCGCGTCCAGCTTGAAAATCAGCCGGGGCACGTGGCGCATCCTGATCCGGTCTTCGACCGAGCGCCGAAGATAGCCGGCGGCGGATTCGAGCGCGGCCAGGGTCTTCTTCCGCTCGTCGTCCGTACCCATGACACTGACCGACACTGTAGCCGTCGCCAGGTCGGGGCTCGTGTCGACGTCGAGAACCGAGGTCATGGTCGCGATGCGCGGATCGGCGAGGGATTCGTTGATCAACACCCCCAGCTCGCGCCGAAGCGTGGCGTTGACGCGTTCCATACGTCTGCTCATTTGCCCGCCTCTCCGGCCGCCTTCCCCACCCAGATCCGACCCGCAACTTCGAGTCCGAGCACGACCTGACCTTCGCCGAGGCGCAGAGTGACGACGCCCCTGTACGGTGCGTTCTCCTCCACTCTAACCTTCACTCCCGGCAGGACGCTGCGACTGCACAGATACTCGAGGAGCTGCTGGTCCTCGAACGGGATCCGATCGATGACGACCGTGGTCCCCGGCGTTACCGAATCGAGCCTGGCCGTGTCCCGGTACTTCGGTTTGTAAGCGGCCCCGGGGATGGGATGTCCGAACGGGCAGGTCGTTGGATCGCCCAGCTTCTTTCGGATCATGTCTTCCAGGTCGTCGGATATCGCGTGTTCGAGCCGGTGCGCTTCCACGTGCGCCTTGTGCAGGTCGAGGCCCAGCAGGTCGACCACCATCCGCTCTGCAAGCCTGTGACGGCGGACCATCCGCTCTGCGAGCATTCTGCCTGTACCCGTCAGCTCGATCTCCCGGCCGTCGCCGAACTGAATGAGCCCTTCACGCTCCATTCGGCGCAGCATGCCCGCGACCGATGGCAGCGACGTCCCCAGACCCTCGCTCGCAGGCGTTCGCTTGAGCTGGTCGACCAGGTTGTGATGTGTTACCCGAAGCCCCTGCTCCTGCACGCGATAGATCGACAGCAGGTAGTTTTCTGCGGCCCGAGTCGGATGCACTGTGCCGTCGGAACGCACGGTAGGCGCGCGTACCCGGGCGCCCCTCACTGAAGATGCGCCGGACCTGGCCTGGGCCCGGGAGTTCCGTTCTTGGGTCACTGGTTGCAGCTACTTGCGCCTCGCCGACGCGGAGGACCATCCGGGACCTCGCCCGCGCTCCCAGACATGGGTCCTCGCGACCTTCTCGTCGAGGTCGACCCCCCAGCCGGGCTTCGCCGGAACTTTGAGCTCCCCGTCCTTGTACGGCATGGGACCGCCCGTGAGCTCGTCCTTCCAAGGTACATCATCAATGTCGACTTCCATGATCCGCACGTTTGGGATGGTCGCTGCCAGGTGCAGGCCGATCATCGTCGCGAGGTGTGAGTAGTAGTTGTGCGGCGCAACGTTCAACTCGTAGCTCTCGGCCAGCATCGCGACGTCGCGCGACCTGGCGAACCCGTTCCAGGGGATGTCGATCATCACGACGTCCATCGCTCGGGCCTCGAAGTACGGCCGGTAGTCCCGTATCCCGAAGCAGTTCTCGCCCGACGTGATCGTCTGGGTCGTCGACTGCTTGACCTCGGCAAGGCCCCGCGGCTCATACATGTCGATCTCGATCCACATCATCTTGAAGCGTTCGAGCGCCTTGCAAATCCGCATCGCCGCCTGCGGCTTGAAGTTGAAGTTCAGGTCGAGCGCGACCTCCACGTCGGGGCCCGCGGCCTCCGTGAAGACCTCGAACTGCTTTTCGATGTGCCGCAGCAGTTGAGGCGTAATGTTCTGGTCGGTCGCGCCGCCGCCGAAACCGGGGAAGTACGTCCGCCCCTCGCCCGGGAAGATTATGTTCGTCTTGAGAGCGCGGAACCCTCGCTTGCGGACCTCTTCACATAGCGCCGCGACGTCGTCCCAGTCGTCTATCGGGGGGCAGCCGATGACCTTCCAGTTGGTGGCCCTGGCCGAACCGCAGTGCGACCAGTAGACCTGTTGCGACTGCCTTACCGGCCCGCCGAACAGTGCCCAGACCGGTACTCCCAGGTCCTTCGCCTTGACGTCCCAGAGCGCCAGCTCGATGCCGGCGATCGCCTTCGATGCGATGCCGCCCGGCGACTGCCTCGCCATCCGGTACAAGTCCCAGTAGAGCCGCTCGACCTCCCGCGGGTCCTTCCCCAGCAGAATGGGCCTGAAGTCGTCGACCGCCCCGACGACCCCGTACGGGTTTCTGCCGTCGGACATCTCGCCGTAGCCGGTGATTCCCGCGTCCGTCCGTACCGCCACGAACTGCCACGGGCGCCAGCCTGCATCGACCACGAACGTTTCGATTCCGGTGATCTTCATCGTTTGGGCCCCTCCTACCGGGGCTAAGCATACCCGCCAGTGGCCATTATTCTGGGTCCGCCAAATGGACGATCTCGGAGGCGACGAATACCTTGGGCCAACTGTCGGGTCGTTCCGACAGTATTCCGCCCTCAACCAACCGCTCGACAATATGTTGCGCCGGCGAGACAGGCAGTTGCGACGCCAACAGCCAAGAACTAGACACACTATCGCTGTTCGACGAAATCGAAAGAACGAGTTGTCGGGATCAGGGGCGGCTAGAGGTCATCCTTACCGCTCGACCGGCTGCTGTGGCTGGCGGCGACCGCTCTAGCTGTCTGTCACCAAGCGCGAGGATCCCTCGCGACGCTCCCATAGAGTCTCATCTGCCTGTCCACCGGAAGTTGCAGGCCACCTCGGGCGGGGATGCGCGTATATCACACGTACTAAAATCTGAAGCTGCTCCCCGCCAAAAATCCGAAAATGAATCTCGCCCATTCAGATTTGATTTACCAACGCTCCGTCCATGTGAAGTTTGGTCCGATCTGCCGCCCCGTTACGAAAGCTTGCGGTCCCAATGCCGCATCGGTATGATCTCCAGAAATATTTGGCCGGGAAACGCCTCGAAATTGCCGGCGAGATCGCAAACTGACGGCAGATCGTAGAACTGTACGAATTCGTCCAGCACAAATGGTAGTGGACACGGAGGGACGTATGAGACGGTTCAAGTTCCTGGGACTCGTGCTCGCTGTCCTCGCTCTTGTCGCGCTCGCATGTGGCGAGGAGAAACCGGCGGCGACGGCGACACCTACGACGAAGGAAACGCCAAAGGCGGCCTTTTCGCCGCCCACGGACTCTATTGGTGTCCTCAAGGTCGGGCCGAATGAGCCGATCAGGATCGCCTCCGCCCTTGTGATTTCCGGGGCGGATGCCAACCTCGGTACGGACTCGCAACGCGGCATCGAGATAGCGATCGATGATCGGAAGGAGATCAAGGGGCACTCTATTCAACTGCGCGCTGAAGACGACGGGTGCAGCGCAGAGGGCGGCCAGGCAGTCGGTACCAAGCTCGCCGCGGACCCGGCGATCGTTGCGGTAATCGGGACCTCCTGCTCCAGTGCCGCGCGTGCGGCTGCCCCGCTGGTAGTCAAGGCGGGCAAGGCGATGGTGTCGCCGTCCAATACCGCCCCGTTCCTGACCGACGCCAACCGCGGGGCCGACTTCGCCGGCTATCTGCGCACCGCGCACAACGACAAGGTGCAGGGCGCGGTGGCGGCCAAGTTCGTTATCGAGCAGCTGAAGGTCAAGAAAGCGGCCACGATCCACGATGGAAGCCCGTACGCCGACCAGTTGCAGGCCGTGTTTGCTGCGGAGTTCAAGAAGCTGGGCGGTGAGATCACGGCCCAGGAAGCGGTCGCGCCCACCGACACCGACATGCGGCCGGTCCTGACGAAGATCGCGGCCGGCAAGCCAGAACTGATCTACTATCCGATCTTCGTTGCAGCCGGCGGTCACGTCACAAGCCAGGCGCGGTCGGTCTCCGGGCTTGAGCAGGTCAAGCTCATGAGCGCAGATGGCACGTTCGCGGTCGACTTTCTAAAGGCGGCGGGCGATGCCGCGGTGGGCGTTTACCATTCGAGCCCGGACTTCTCGGCGTTCGCCGCCGGGTACGCCAACTTCAAGACCAAGCACAAGGCAAAGTACGGCGAGGACCCGATAAGCGCTTTCCACGCACATGCCTACGACGCGGCGACTATCGTCTTCAACGCGATCGAGAAGGTCGCCGTCGAAGGGCCCGACAAGACCCTGTACATACCCCAGAAGGCGCTACGCGACGCATTGTTCGCGACCAAGGACCACCAGGGAGTGACCGGGAGGCTCACCTGCGACCAGAACGGCGACTGTGCGGACCCGAAGATCGCGGTCTACCAGAACTCGGCCGATAACGTGAAGCAGGCAAAGTTGCCGGACACGCCGGTCTGGAAGCCGTTCTAACCCGGAACTTCAGGCATACTTCCGGTCGCCAGCTCAAATACGCCGGGCCACACACAGGCCCGGCGTATTCGCATCAGGACTCAGCGGGAATGAAATGACGGGACGATTGGCTGCCGCGCTGCCCCTGTTCCGCCGGTGGACGGCCCGTGCAGGCGCGCTCGACCTGCTGATGTGGGTCGTCGGCGGAGGATTGATCCTTTTCATCCTCGCCGGGTCGATCGCCACCCTGCAGGCAGGCGTCTATTCGTTCCGCCAATGGGTGGATTTCATCGTTTTTGGCCTGGCGCAGGGCGGGGTCTACGCGCTGATCGCGCTCGGTTACACGATGGTGTACGGCACCCTACGGATGATCAACTTCGCACACGGCGAAGTATTCATGTCGGGCGCGTATACCGCGTACTTCCTCGCCTTCTCGCTTGCCCAGAACGGGTGGATCGAACGTTATCCGCTTCTCAGCCTCGTACTCATCTTCGCGGTCTCCATGTCCAGCTCGGCGCTGGTCGCCGTGCTCCTGGAGCGCATCGCCTACAGACCGCTGAGGAACGCACCGCGGCTGGTCGCGCTGATCACCGCGATCGGAGCGTCCTTTTTCCTTCAGTACGCCTTCCGGGGTCTCTACGGCTCTGGCTTCAAGTCTTACCCGCGAATGAGTTTCCTCGAGGGCGCGTGGAGGATCGGCGACTTCAGGATCCTCCACCTCCAGTTGGTGGTGATCATCGCCGCGGCGGCGATGATGGCTGTGCTCTATCTGTTCATCCAGAAGACGAGGACGGGCAAGGCGATTCGCGCGGTATCGGAGGACAAGCCCACCGCGGCACTTATGGGCATCAACGTGGACCGAATGATCGTCGTTACGTTCATGATCGGCGGCCTTGGGGCCGGCTTTGCGGGCGTCCTGTTTGCCCTGATGTTCAAGCAGGTGCATTTCTTCATGGGCTTCATCCCCGGAATCAAGGCGTTTACCGCTGCGGTCCTCGGGGGCATCGGCAACATCCCGGGTGCGATGCTCGGTGGCGCATTCCTGGGCGTCTTTGAGTCTCTCGGCCCGATCCTGTTCCTTGACGGGTTTGGGATTAAGGCGCCCTATCAACTCAAGGACGCGATCGCGTTCGCGATGCTCGTGCTGGTGCTGATCTTCCGGCCTACAGGGGTCCTCGGCGAGCGGCTTGCCCAGAAGAAGGCTTAGCAGGCGATGACGACCGTAGCAACGATCCGGGCGAGATTCGGGGCCGCTACCGGCCACCCGTTTGCCGCGGGCGCCTGGCGAATCCCCATCCGATACGGTCTGGTCGCAGGGATCGCCTCGGTCTTTGTTTCCCTGATCGGGATGATCGAGGCCTTCAGCCAAAGGGGCATCATTGGAACGGCTGTCTCGATGGACCAGGCCCTCCTGCTGGCGATCATCGGCGCCGTGGGTTACCTGGCCGCAAGGCGCTTTCATGAGCGCGGATGGGCAGCAGCAATCACTGCGGCCGGGATCGTGGGCGCAATTTCAACGGCGTCTCTGGTCGCCCTGCTGTTGATCGGCGAAAACATCAACCTGCGGCCCGTGTTGATCAACGCGTCGCCGGGTCTTTACCGGGAACTAGCCTTCGGCCGAGGAGCGGGAACAGGTATGGGACTTATCGCGGTCCTCGCTTTGACCGGGGCCGTTGGGTGGGGCGCGATCGCAATGCTGCCAGAGACCGTGCGACGCGCAGTCGTCATCGGCATCATGGTCGTTACCGGCATGGGTGTCCTGAGAGAACTCATGCGTCTGACTTTCCAGAACTGGGGCCCGCTCTCCGTCCTGGATAGCTGGCTTTACGCGACCAATGGCCTCAAGATCACCGGCGCGATCGGGCTGTTCGTGATCTTTGGAGGTTGGAGCCTTCTCTGGGCGACCAAAGGTAGCGCGATCAAGCGGACCTCGAGCACGGCGATGCCGTGGCCGAGAGGCGCCACGCAGGCCGCTTTCGTCCTCGCCGGATTCGCGGTCCTCGCGCTGCTTCCACAGATCCTTGGACTGTTCCTCAGCGAGGTCCTTGTCATCGTCGGGCTCTTTGCCCTAATGGCGCTCGGTTTGAACATCGTGGTGGGGATGGCCGGGCTCCTGGACCTCGGCTATGTCGCCTTCTTTGCAATCGGCGCGTATGCGATGGCGGTGCTCACCTCCCCGGAGCTGGGGTTCTTCGCCTTCAATTTCTGGGGCGCGCTACCACTGGCGATACTGGCGGGAATATTCGCCGGCGTGCTCCTCGGAGTCCCTGTTCTCCGGATGCGCGGCGATTACCTGGCCATCGTGACGTTGGGGTTCGGCGAGATCGTGCGGCTCCTGGCGCTGTCTGATGCCCTGCGCCCGTGGTTCGGCGGGGCTCAGGGGATCGCGCAGATTCCACGGCCGGCTGCAGGCGGATTCGAGTTTGGTTCGTCGCAGGAGATCTACTACCTGGTTCTAGGGGCCTGCGTGATCGCCGGGTTCATTTCCTGGCGGCTCAAGAAATCGAGGATCGGCCGCGCGTGGCTCGCGATTCGCGAAGATGAAGATGTTGCCGCGGCCATGGGAATCAACCGCGTCTACTACAAGTTGCTGGCGTTCGCCGCTGGTGCGGCGTTTGCAGCATTCAGCGGGGCGATCGCGGCAAGCAGGCTGGGGTCGATCTACCCTCACAGCTTCAGCCTCCTGATTTCGATCAACGTGCTCGCCGTCGTGATCATCGGCGGAATGGGGAACATCCCGGGTGTCGTTATCGGCGCCTTTGCCCTGGCAGGGCTTCCGGAGATCCTGCGCGAGTTCGGCGACTTCCGGTGGCTCGTATACGGGGCCGCGCTCGTCGCCATGATGTTGTTCCGCCCCGCCGGTCTCTGGCCCGAGGCGATTCGCAGGCGGGAGCTCGCCGCCAGGACGGACGAAGTTCCCGAGGGCGCGGCTGCCGGGAACACGAGTTAGGCTGGGGCAGGGGCGGAGAAACGCGGTGGCCTTCCTCGAGGCGGCAAACATAACAAAGCGCTTCGGCGGCCTGACCGCACTAGCCGACCTTTCGCTGACCGTCTACCAGAACGCCATCCACAGCGTCATCGGCCCGAACGGAGCGGGAAAGACCACATTCTTCAACTGTGTAACCGGTTTCGAGAGACAGGACACAGGCGACATTCTGTTCGAAGGCCGGTCGCTATCCGGCCTGTCGCCGGACCGGATCGTGCGCCGGGGCATCGCGCGGACGTACCAGAACATCCGTCTCTTTTCCGAGCTGAGCGTCCGCGACAACGTGCTGGTGGCGCAGCACGCGCACCTGAAAACAGGGATGTTGGGCGCGATATTTGACCTGCCGGCAACGCGACACGAGGAACGCGAAGCGGAAGCCGAGGCAGAACGCCTGCTCAATACGGTTGGACTGGCTGGCGCAGGTGACTATCTGGCCCGCGGGCTGCCGTACGGAATGCAGCGGCGACTCGAGATAGCGAGGGCGCTCGCGACCCGGCCACGGCTATTGCTGCTGGACGAACCCACGGCGGGCATGAACCCGTTCGAGACGCAGGAGACCATGGAATTCATCCGCCGTCTTCGCGATGAGGTGGGCACAACAATACTGCTTATCGAGCACCAGATGCGCGTCGTCATGAACATGTCCGACCGCGTAACCGTCCTCGACCACGGGCGCAAGATTTCTGAGGGCACGCCCTCGGATGTGCAAAACGATCCGCGTGTGATCGAGGCCTATCTTGGACGTGGCAGCGCGAGCGGTCTCGGAAGTGTGGGACCGGACGGAGCTGCGGGCGGAGGCGCCGGGTAAGGTGGCGCTGCTCGAAATCAAAGACCTCCACGTCTCCTATGGTCACATCGCTGCGCTGCGCGGGATCAACCTCGATATCGATGATGGGGAGATTGTGACCCTGATCGGCGCAAACGGCGCGGGAAAGACGACGACGCTTAACGCGATCTCCGGCCTGGTCAAGCCGGAACGCGGGTTGGTCTTGCTGCGCGGCGAGGACCTGACTGCACTCGCGCCCCATGCAGTGGTTACGCGGGGCGTCGTTCAGGTCCCAGAGGGACGAAGGGTATTCGCCCGCTTGACCGTCTTCGAAAATCTCGAAATGGGTGGGTTCACGGTCAGGGGCTCGGGCGAGAAACGCCAGCGCATCGAGCAAGTCTTCTCTTTGTTTCCGCGGCTGCGGGAGCGGCGACACCAGCTCGCAGGCACGCTCAGCGGGGGAGAGCAGCAGATGCTTGCCATCGGCAGGGCGCTAATGGCCGGGCCAAAACTTCTCCTGCTCGACGAACCATCGATGGGCCTGGCACCGGTGCTGGTCGACACGATATTCGACACAATCAAGCAGCTTCACGAGCGAGGAACGACGATCCTGCTCGTAGAACAGAACGCAAGGATGGCACTGCAGGTCGCCGACCGCGGGTACGTGCTGCAGACGGGTGGAATGGTGCTGTCGGGGACGGTGGCCGAACTCCAGGCAAACGAGATGGTCCGGCGCGCGTACCTCGGGATTGGCTAACGACTCGGCTCTTGTCATTGGTTCGCCCGGTGTCGCGGTCACGAGGCGACGCGGCCGGCACTAAAGGGACGCCGGTGCCGAGAACGGGTTCTGGAGCTTGGCCACTGACGAGCTCTTGTCCAACCGAGTCGCAGGCCGGGTCCGGATTCTCACCACGACCGAGGGACAGGTGCTGCTTCACGGTCCTCATCGCGCCATCTGGCGAGTCACGCCGAACCCGCTGCGGCTCACTCTTGCCCAGGCGGCCACCGCGAGGCGCGTGGTACACCGC
>JACPRT010000211.1 GCA_016189845.1 Chloroflexota bacterium
TCGCGGACCGGGGCGCAGACATATTCGACCGGGAACGACGAGCGGTCGACCCGCCAGAACACCTCTTCGGCGACCCTCGACGAATGGCCGGCGCCTAGCGTCTGGAATATCGGCGAATCGTCGGGCGGGTAGGGCGAGCCGTCGGGGCGTGAGTGGTGGACCGTCTGGTGGAACGGCTTGCCGACCAGGTCTCCCTCGTGGTAGCCAAGCAAGCGGCAGGCGGATGGATTGGCGTAGGCGATGGCCCCTGCCCGATCCAGCAGGACGATCGCATCGCCCGCCGACTGCAGCACCGTCTCGTGTATTGAGGCGACCGACTTTATGATCACGAACCCCCGCAACCCGTTGCCGAACTAGGCGCCCGTCAGCGCGATCATCACTAAGGATATCCGGGGAAACGGGGCGGGTTATGGGGGAAAACCCCAAGTTCGCATGGCACAGCTACGCTCGTGCAAGCTTGCCGCAGATTCCACCGGCTCTCCCCGGACCTCGTTCTCAAACCGAAAACAGAAAATTGATGACGTCACCGTCCCTGACGATGTAGTCGCGTCCTTCCGACCGCAGCACCCCGGCCTTCTTCGCCTCAACGAGGCCCCCGGCGCGCACCAGGTCGTCGTAGGCCGCGACCTCCGCCCGGATGAAGCCGCGCTCGATGTCGGAGTGAACGCGGCCGGCTGCCTTCTGCGCCGGCATGCCGTCGGTTATCGTCCAGGCGCGCACTTCGTCGGGACCGACCGTCAGGAAGGAAATCAGGCCTGCGGACTGGTAGCACATGCGGATGATGCGCTGCAGGCCCGGCTCGCCGGCGCCCAGCGACGCCCGGAACTCCGCTTCTTCTCCCTCCGACATCTGGCCAAGCTCCATCTCGAGCTTGCCGGCGATTACCGCCGAGCCGGTCTTCGGACCGGTCACCCGCCCGGCGAGATCCGTTTCGAGCTCCGCCGTACGCGGCAGGTCCGCCTCATCGACATTCAGGGCGACCAGGTAGGGCAGGGTGCTTACGAGGAACGTATCCCGCAGGGCTCGCCGCTCGGGATCCGCGAGCGACCGGGCACGCATGGGGGTTCCGGCCTCCAGTTCTGCCTGTATGGCCTTCAGCACCTCGACATCTCGCAAGGAAGCGTCGCGGTCGGCTGCCTTCGCTCCGCGCAGGCCTTCCGTAATGCGCTGTATCCGCTTGTCGATGAGCGCAATGTCTGCGAACAGGAGGTCGAATCCGACCGCGTCAAGGTCGCGCCAGGGGTCGACCGATCCCTTCGGATGCGGGGCTGCAGGGTTGTCGAAATCACGTACCACGTGCAGGATCGCGTCGGCCTTCTGGAGAAGCGTGACCGCTTCCCCGGAGAAGAGGGGCGCAGCTTCCTGTCCGGGAGGCGGGCCTGGCGTGTCGACGTAGGTGATCTCGGCGGGGACGACGCGCTCGGGCTTGAACATGTCCGCCAGCGGCGCGAGCCGGGCGTCCGGGACCCTGGCGACCCCTACGTTCGTCCCCGCCCTCGAGCCGAAGTCGCCAACCGCGACCTTACCGCGCGTGGCGGCGTTGAATATCGTGGTCTTGCCGCTGCGGGGCAGTCCGATGAGTGATACGCGCACTGGTAGGATTTCAGCACTTTGGCAATACGGGTTGTATACGGCGCCGACGAGTATAGCGTCGCTACCCGCGTGCGGGCGCTACGGCAGCAGGCTGGCAGCGGCGGCTTCGACGAAGCCAACACGTCGGTATTCGACGGCGATCGCATTGATGTGGGCAAGGTACTGGCGGCGGCGCACGCGACGCCGTTCCTGGCCGAGCGGCGGGTGGTGATCGTCAAGGGGCTGCTGGGCCGCATCGAAGGCCCCGCGGGGGGCAGGCGCGGCGGGGGAGGCGGAGGGGCCGGCGGGCGGGTCGACGTCGCCAGGCTCACCGAAGGTTTGAAGGACCTGCCGTCGACGACCGAGCTGATCTTCAGCGACGGCCCGCTGAAACCGAACGGGGCCGGCCTGCGTGCCGCCGGGCCGCAGGCGCAGCGGGAAGAGCACGAACGCAGGAAGGGCGCCGACCTGGCCAACTGGATCGCCAGAAGGTTCGTGGAACAGCAAGCCCGGGCATCGCCCGCCGCGGTCGCGCGGCTGGCCGAACTGGTCGGGGACGACACGCGGGCGCTCGATCAGGAGGTTCTGAAGCTTGCGACATTCGCTGGCAAAGACCCGGTCCAGCGCGAGCACGTCGAGCTTCTGGTGGCCCCGGCAAGAGAAGCCAACCTGTACGCGGCGGTCGACGCGGTACTCGAGCGTCGTCTGGCGGTCGCCACCCGGCTCCTCTACCAGCTCCTGTCGGCGGGCCAGAGCGTGCAATCGATCATCATGCAGATCGGCACACAGGTCAGACGCGTCCTGATCGCGCAGGAGCTGCTATCGGCCGGTGCGTCCCCGGCGGCCGACCGCGACAAGATGGCTGCCCGCGTGGGCGCCAGCCCTGGGTTCCAGCTCGCGAAGACCATCGAACAGGCGAGCCGGTTCCCGAGCGAGTACCTGGCTGAGTCGATGCGCCGCCTCCTGCAGGCCGATCTCGCAATAAAGAGCGGCGAGATCGAGGAACGGCTGGCCCTAGAGCTGCTGACGGCGCGTCTCGCGAGCGGCCGCTAGCCCCGCGTTCGAGGGGTCTCGGCCTCGTGCGAACGGGTCGCGGGCCTGATCTGCTACAGTGGCGGGCCGTATCCGGGGCGCGCTCGTGCTGCTTGGAATCACGGGCATCTGATGCAAATGCCGGTCCGCACTCGTCCCAATTGGAACGAATACGGGGCTTCAGTGGATGCCCCAGTCTGGCCTCTGCTGGGCTGGTGGTGGTGGCTCTTTATTATCGGAAATTGGGTCGGCAACGCATCTTTTCGCCTTTACGTGCGTGAAACAGATACTTCCTCCTTGATTCTGTCGGACTGGCTAGACCTACTGAACAACGTTGTCCTTATCCCGGCGGCTGTTCTCGGCATACTGCTCGTTGGTCTCATTGACCGACGAGGGACCGCAAAGCACGCTCGTAGGCTGGGCTTCTACCGCTCGTCCGAACGTTCTGCGGTCGGCGCGCCAGCCGACTAAAGCTCCCGGACATTAGCGCATGCCCTCGATCCATTCGCGGTGTGGCCGCGGTCTGAAGCGAAACGCGGCGGACTTGAGGGCGCGAATCAGGTCTTCGACGCAGCGCACGGGCTGGTCGAATTCGGTCACGCATCGCCCGGCCTCGCCGGGTTCGTGAGAATCGCTGCCCGCCACTCCGCGTAGCCCCGCTGCGCGGGCGAGGTCGGACGAGAACAGGTTCTCGACCTGCAGCGCACGCCCGTTTGCTACTTCCACCGCGTCGACAAGCCTGAGCAGTGGGTTATCGAGAGCCCTCCTGAGCGCGACGTCGTATGGCGCCGAATTCGGTGTGACCTCCGGTAGAAGCACCCGCCGATAGGGGTGGGCAAGGACCATTGCCCCGCCCGCGCGTTCGACGGCTTCGGCCAGCTTTGCAGCGTGGTGGAATCCGAACTCGTAGGACTCCAGGCCGAACACGAGGACGTGCCCGGCGTCCGTATTGATTTCTGCCCCGGGAACGACGACGACCCCGGCATCCCCCGCTTCTCCCGGCGCGAAGCCAACGCTGGACGTCCTACGACTTGGAAGGTCATCCCGGCGCCAGAACGCGTCGTGTTCGGTCAAACACAGGGCATCCACGTCTGCAGCCTTCGCGTCCTCGATCGCCCGGGCGATCGACAGCGAGCTGTCTGGAGACTTCGCGGCAGAGTGGCAGTGAACGTCAACAAGCCACATGTGAAGCCTGGATCAATCGTCCCTGTGCGTTTCGTCGTACTCCCTGCCCGGGAGACCCGGAAGCGAAACATAGCATTCTGGCCGCCCGGAAGGGACAATTGGCGTATGACCCTTGCCGCTTCTAGGTATGTTGCCGGCCGCGAATCCCACGGCCGACCATTCGCCTGTTTGCTTGCGCTCGTGGCCGCGATCTTCATTTCCGCGTGTGCCCTTTCCCGGCCGACGCCAACCCCGGAACCTACTCCCACTGCGACACCCGAGCCGACCGCGACGCCTTCGCCCTCGCCCACGCCGACCGCGATCCCCACACCAACCGCGACCGCGATCCCCAGCGTCACCGACAGCGTCGGGCACTATGCCAACGCGTACGCGCTGCTGAGTAGAGGGAGGTACGTCGACGCAGAGCGGCGGTTCACGGTTGTCATCGAACTGGAGCCGAACTTCGCGCGGGCATGGGATGGACGCGGGCAGGCGAGACTGAACAAGGGCGACCTGACGGGCGCCCTCGCTGACTTCGATCGTGCGATCGAACTCAAGCCCGACCTCGGGAAGGCCTATGCCGCCCGCGCGCTCGCCCGGTACGCGCTCGACGATACGAAGGGTGCCGAGTCCGACGCGCTCAAGGCGATCGAACAGGAGCCGAGCGATCCACGCCCGTATATCGTGCTTGGACGGCTCGCAGTCGACGCCGGCCTGATAGCCGCAGCCTCAGAGAACTTCGACAGGGCGGTCGCGGTTGCGCCGGACCGGGGCGACGTCTACTGGTGGCGGGGAAGGTTTCTGAACGCGGTGGGCGAATACCGTGCCGCGTTGCAGGACCTGAGCATCGCGATCGAACTGGCGCCATCCCTCTCCGGCGCCTATCTGGACCGGGCGATCACTATACTTCAGGGCGGCGCGGATCCACGGCTGGCCCGCCCGGACCTCGAGGAAGCGATCGAGAGGGCGGACGTGGATCCTAAGAACCCCTCTGTGCGGGATGAGGCGCAGAAGCTCCTCGGCGAGGTCGACGCGTGGGTAAAACAGCAGGGAGATCAGCTGCCACCCCTGCCAACACCGGACGGTCAAGGACTTGCCCCAGCAACCCCGACCCCCCAAACGACCGCCCCGGCGACCAGGGTACCTGGATCCGGCCCGTGAGGGCGTGCCGCCTGACGGGGGCCCGCTAGAGGGCCTTCGCGTCCTCGATCTGACCGACGACCATGCCGGCGCGCTCACGACGATGTTCCTCGCCGATTACGGCGCGGACGTGGTCAAAGTTGTCCCATCGGCGGGATTGCCTCTGGAGCGAGGGCCCGGCTACCTGATCTGGAACCGCAACAAGCGGGCCCTGGCAAGCGGCGGCACGGACGGTGGCTCCAGCCAGGACGGCGCGGTGTTCCGGCTCGCCAGGGAGGCGGACGTGCTGGTGGAATCGTTCCGCCCGGATTCGCACCCGCCTTGCTTCGACTATGAAGGCCTGCGCAAGGTGAACGAGGGCATCGTCTGGTGTTCGATCACGCCCTATGGTCCCTCCGGTCCGCTGTCGTCGCACCCAGGCTATGAGGGACTCGTGGCCGCGGCCTCCGGCATCATGACGGAGCAGCGGGGGCCAAACGGGGCGCCGGTGTATAACGCTCTGCCCATTGCAGGGATCGGCACGGCGCTGCTGGCAATTCACGGCATCCTGGCCGCCTCGCACAGGCGCGCAGTCGCAGGCCGGGGCCAGCGAGTAGACACCAGCATGTACCAGGGTGCGCTTGCGGCGAGGTCGCCGATGCTGGTGCGCGGTGAAGGGGTCCAGACCTGGGATAGCGCAGGCAATGATCCGCAGGGCGCGCTGCCGAACTATCGCCTCTACCGGTGCGCCGACGACAAATGGCTGCACCTGGGTACGCTGATACCGGTCTTCTGGAACAAGCTCATCATCGCCCTCGACTTGTACCAGTTCGCCACCGATCCCAGGTTCGAAACCGCCCCCCTCTACTGGCCGACGGAGGAGATCAGGGCGGAGGCCAAGCGCATCCTCGCGGACAAGTTCGCGTCGGCGACCCGCGATCACTGGCTCAAGGTCCTTCGCGAAGGCGATGTGCCCGTGTCGCCAGCTACCCCGACGCACGAGCTGTTCGAGCACCCCCAGGTTGCCGCCAACGGGATGTCCACTGCCATCGAAGATCCGCGTGTCGGAAGGCTGGAGCAGGGCATGCCTCCGGTGGCGCTGTCGCTGACTCCAGGCGCTGTGCGCCGTCCGGCGCCGGCAAAGGCTGCGGCAAATATCTCATGGGAGTCGCCGATCCGGTTTCACGCCCGCCTGCCTTCAGGCACGAAACCGGCTTCCAGTGCCAAAGCGGGCAAGATCAGTGCCGCCGGGCCACGCCCCGGGCGAGGCCCGCTGGCCGGTATCCGCGTTCTTGACCTGTCTTCGTATCTGGCCGGGCCCATCGGGCCCGCGTACCTCGCCGACCTCGGAGCAGACGTGATCAAGGTCGAGCCCCGCGGCGGTGAAGGCTGCCGGATGATCATGATGCTGTTCCTGGGAGGGAATCCAAGCAAGCGTGGCCTCGCCCTGGACCTCAAATCGCCTGCCTCGAAGGAAGTCCTCCGCAGGCTTATCAAGCGGTCGGACGTCGTCGTCCACAACAACCGGGTTGGGGTGGCCGAACGGCTGGGCATCGACTACGAATCTGTCAGGCGCATCCGGCCGGACGTGATCTACCTCCAGAGCACGGCGTATGGGAGCAAGGGGCCCGATGCGGCGCTGCCCGGGTTCGACCCGCTGTTCCAGTCGCTTTCCGGGATCGGGATGGCACAGGCGGGACCGGGCAGGCCCCCGGTATTTCCAAAAACCCCGAGCTGCGATATCGCGACCGCGATGCTGGGCGCCGCGGCAGTCCTGCTCGGCCTCGCCCATCGAGACCGTACAGGCGAGGGGCAGCTCATCGAGACGTCGCTGCTGGCGACGGGTCTCTGGTTGAGATGCGACGCCTTCGTGCGCTACGGCGGGTCGGCGCCTCCCCGGGTCACGAACGAGGACAATTCCGGGACCGGCGCCGTATACCGGTGGTACCGCGCGGCCGACGGCTACCTGTTCGTGGCGTGCCGCACGGAAGCGCAGGCCGCAGCACTGTGCAAAGCGGCGGGAGTCCTCCCGGCGGAGACGACCGACGAGACCGGCGGGACCGCCAGAGAGATGGCGATCGCCACGCCAGGCTCGGATGGCGATGTGAAACTGACCGCGAAGCTGGCAGCTGCCATTGCGCGAAGATCAGTGGCGGAGTGGCTGGACGCCTTCGGAAAATCCGGCGTCCCCTCCGAGAGGGTCGCCGAAAACAACGACGAGGGAGTCCACAGGAACCCCCAGGCCAGGCACCTCAGAGCGCTCGCGCAGGACCGTTACCCCGGCTTCAAGAACCTCGTTCAGCCGGGAATCCTGGTGAGGTTCTCCGACACGCCTGCCGTACGGCGGTCCGCGCCCCCGGTCTGCGGGGAGCACACGGTCGAGGTCCTGACCGAGCTCGGGTACTCGGGCGAGGAGATCTCGAAGCTCGAGGCCAGCGGCGCCATCGGCATCCACCGCGCGGGGCAGTCCTGATCGAGGGAGGCCGGGGTCTGATCACCAGCGGCACTGGAGGACTCGCCTGGACGACGCCTTGACCGGCCTTGCCACGGTCGTCGCCGCGGGGGTCGTTGCCGTCTGGCTCGGCTGGATGCTGCGGGTCCCGTCGATACTGCTGCTCCTTCTGTTCGGCTTTCTGGCCGGTCCCATTCTCGGTTTCATCGCCCCCGACGCGCTCTTCGGTGACGTCCTCTTCCCGCTCGTCTCGCTTGCGGTTGCCGTGGTGCTCTTCGAGGGGGGACTCAGCCTCCGGTTCTCCGATGTCCGCGGGCACGGCCGGGTCGTGACGCTGCTGGTCTCCGCGGGCGTGTCAATCACGTGGCTGATCGCCTCGATCGCAAGCCACTGGTTCCTTGGCTTCGACTGGGCGATCTCGTTCCTCATGGGCGCGGTCGTCCTGGTCAGCGGACCGACGGTGGTCGGCCCGCTCCTGCGGCACATACGGCCGGCCCGTAGGGTGGCCTCGGTTCTCAACTGGGAGAGCATCGTCATCGATCCGATCGGGGTCGTCATCGCCGTCCTGGTCTTCCAGGGGGTTGTTACCGGCAGCGTCGCCGGGGCGACCCTGGGAGCAGCGGCGGACCTCCTGACGACTATCGCGGTCGGCGCGTTCGGGGGCGGGCTGACCGCGGCGCTACTCGTCCTGTTGATGCGGCGGTACTGGGTGCCCGACTACCTGCACGCGCCTGTCACGCTGGCGGCGGTCGTGACTGCGTATGCCGTGTCCAACGTCGTGGAGTCGGAGTCGGGACTGCTCACCGTTGTCGTCATGGGGATCGCACTGGCCAACCAGAAGTTTGCGGAGGTCTCGCACATCCGAGGCTTCAAGGAGGACCTTCGCGTCGTCTTGATAGGCGCGCTCTTCATCGTCCTCGCCGCCCGCATGGAACTCGACGACCTCCGGCAGGTCTGGGTGCCGGCAATCGGGCTGGTCGCCGTGCTCGTCCTGGTCGCTCGTCCCCTGGCGGTGGCCGTTTCGACCGCCCGTTCGGGACTCAGCTGGCGCGAGCGCGTATTCGTCGGCTGGCTTGCGCCGCGGGGGATCGTCGCTGCGGCTGCCTCCGCAATCTTCAGCTTCGAGCTGGCGCATGCCGGTGTCGCGGGCGGCGATCGCCTGCTGGCGGCCACGTTCATGGTGATCGTCGGCACGGTCATCGTCTACGGGCTTACTGCGCCGCTCGTGGCCCGGGTGCTCGGACTGGCGGCGCCGCGCGAAGGGGGCGTGCTCATCCTCGGCGCTCACCGCCTTGCAAGGCAGATCGCTGCTCCCCTGAGCAGCAACGGCAGGAGGGTCGTTCTGGTAGATCTGAACTCGGTGAACGTGTCGATGGCGAGGCGCGCCGGATTCGAGGCCGTCCACGCGAACATCCTGTCCGACTACGCTCTCGACGAGGTCGAGCTGCACGGCATGACCGCGTTCCTGGCGCTGACCTCCAACGACGAGGCGAATACCCTCGCCGTCCAGCACTTCGTGGAGGCGTTCGGCTCCGACCGCGTGTACCAGCTACGGCCGTCGCCCGGAGGCGGGGACTCCTCGCGGCACGGGATAGCGCCGCGCCACCGGGGCCGCCTCTTGTTCTCGCCGGACCTCGACGGGAGGGGCGTTCAAGAGATGCTGGAGCAGGGCGCCGGAATCGAGACGGTCGTCGTACCGGAGGACGGGTCCGTGCGGGCCGGCGGCAGGAAGTGCTGGCCACTGTTCGTGCTTTCAAAGGAAGGGACCGTCCGGATAGTGATCGGCGACGACCCTCCGCCTGCTCGGGCCGGCGACCGCATGGTCATGTTAACGGCCCCGCTCGGCACGTAGCGGGGCGCCGGGTTGTGTCACGAGAAAGTCAGGATGCGGGCCGGATTGTCGATCAGCATGCGGTCGACCTGTGCCTGCGACATCCCCCGGGCGAGCATCCACGGCACCACGCGGGCAGGGATGTGGTCGAAGCCGTGGCCCCCGTACTCCCTCATCCGGTGTCGTGAGCAGATGTCGTGGGCAAGGACGATCTGGTCCAGGTGGCCGCCTGCGATGAGGCGCTCGATCTGCTCGATACGCTGGGCATCGCTGGGCATGTAGGTCTGAGGCGCGAACGGGTAGTGCGACGAGTCGTGCCCAAACAGGTCGTACTCCAGGTACACACCGGTCGATGCGAGCTCGTCGAGGACTTTCGGGTTGAAGATCGTGCGTTCGATGTGGCCCATGATGGTGCGCTTCAGATCGCCGCCGTTACTGGCGATGAAATTCACTATTTCAATCGGGGCCTGCTCGCCGCGGCCAGGGTGAATAAGCACCGGCGCGCCGGTCTCGCGCTGCGCCATGACGGCCGCCAGGACCGACTTCCGCTCGTCATCTGTCCACGGCCACGAGCAGCCGATCTCGCCGATGATGCCGCTGCGGATCCCGCTGCCATCGACCCCGTCCGTGATGTCCTTCACGATCTCCGACGCGACGTCGAAGGCGTCACGCGCGCCGTAGCCGGCCGGGTGGGCAGCCTGCACGTAGTAGCCGGAGCCCATCACGATATTGAGGCCGGACGCCCTGCTGATGTTTGCCAGCGCCCGTGGGTTGCGCTTCAGGCCGACGCTCGTGGCATCGACCACGGTGCGGCCGCCTGCGCGCGCGTAGTGGGAGACCTCGCGGATGGCCAGTTGCTCGTCCTCGTATCGCAGGTTCTCGAGGCTGCTCGCCCAGTTGAAGCGGACCCAGCCGAGGTTCTGCAACGTTATGGGTTCGCGTGCCAGGGCATCTTCACCCGGCCCCTTCGGCTGCAGGAATACGACCCGGAAGTCGATCAGGAAGTGCTCGTGCGTGATCGTCAGGCCGAGGTCGGAGGGATCAACCGGTCCCAGGACGGTCTGGACTCTTCTAGCGAGCTTCCCGGTCGCCATGGGCTGCTCCGTCGCTACAACAGGGACTGCGTTCGTAGTAGTGTGGCCGCGTAACGGTCGGGGGACTCGACAGGATGCCGGCGCGGCAATGGCGGAGTCTATACCAGTGGCGAAGACGACCGGGATCGGATTGATAGGCTGCGGGACCATCGGCGCAGCCCTGGCCATGGCGGTGGCGCGGGGCGAGGCCGGCCCCGCGAATGTCACGGGTCTGTACGACCTCGAGCAGGGCCGGGCAAACGATCTCGCCGCGAGGCTGAACGGCGCCGCGGTTCACGCAACGGTCGACCTTCTTCTGCGGGATGAGCAGGTCCAGACCGTGGTCGAAGCCGCGTCCCAGGCCGCCGCAGTGGCGCACGCGAGGGCGGTGCTGGCAGCGGGACGGTCGCTCCTGCTGATGAGTTCTGGCGCGCTGATCGACTCGGCCCTCTTCGGCGAGCTCGCGGGCCTGGCGCGAAAGCATGGCGTGTCGCTGGCCGTACCTTCAGGGGCGGTGGGCGGCCTGGACGCCATTCGCGCGGTTCGCAGCGAGCTTCGAGAAGTCAGGCTTACTTCGACGAAGCCTCCGGCGGCGCTGCGCGGCGCGCCGGGCTATGCGGCATGGGAGTCGAAGGAGATCCGCCACGCGACGGTCGTGTACGAAGGCGCCGCCAGGGACGCGGTCCGGCTGTTCCCGGCGAACGTCAACGTGGCTGCTGCGGTGAGCCTCGCAGGCCTGGGCCCGGACCGCACCATGACACGCGTGGTGGCGGATCCGGCCGCCCCCGGCAACGTCCATGAGGTGTCGGCCAGCGGCGATTTCGGGCAGTTCACACTTCGATTCGTCAACCGGCCCAGCCCAGAAAACCCGAGAACGAGCCGGCTCGCGATCCTGTCTGCGGTCGAGGCGCTGCGCGGGCTGTGCGATGACGGGCCCCGCATCGGAAGCTGAGCGCTATCGGGGGCGCGGCAAGCTGAAAGACGGGGAGTGACAGGCACCAACACAAACGCTATGCTACGCACTCGCGCCTCGCAAACGGGGTGCGATGAACGGACGGCATTCGGATTTGTCCATCGCAAATCTGGCCTCCGTGGGAGGTTAGGCCGACGCCGCGTGCGCGGCGCGGACCCGCCGAGGGCGCGGGTGTGAGTGGAGCGGACTTGGGGCGATACGACGCCCCGGCCTTGCGCTGGATGCCGGACGATGGTGAACCGGCTCTCCCCGCGCAGTCCAGTCCGGCATAGGAGTTCCTTTGGCAAAGAATCTGTTTGTGGGCAATCTCGCGTTCAGCGTCACCGACGACGAGCTGCGAAGCATCTTCGAAAAGGCTGGTCAGGTCGTCTCGGCCAAGGTGATCATGGATCGAGAGAGCGGCCGTTCGCGAGGCTTCGGCTTCGTGGAAATGGCCGACGAGAACGGGGCGCGAGAAGCCATCTCACGGCTGAACAACACCATGGCTGGCGGACGCCAGATCACGGTCAGCGAGGCACAGCCTCGCCCACCGCGCCGAGAGGGTGGGATGGGCGGCGGAGGCGGGCGTCCGGACAGAGAGCGCCGCTAAACGCCCGGCGGGTCTCAACCCGCGGTCCGATTCTCCAGACGAAGTAAGTCACAAGACGGGTAGGCCACATCGTTGGCCTGCCCGTCTTGCGCGCCTGAGCCCGGAAGCCGGGCCGGGTCGGGCAGAGGCCTCGGCTAGGCCTCCCGCCAGGACCGTTCCGGACGCCAGCCCAGGACGCGCTCGGCGTGCCCGGTGTCGATTGCGGCCGAGAATCCCGCGAGCGGTTTTCGAATCGGCACGCCCGGGTACGCCCGGCGGATCGCTTCTTCGGTAGGTATGGTGAGGGTGGTGTCGGCGGCGTTCAGGAAGAACGCCTTGTGGCCTTCCCAGTCCCGCTCGATTGCCAGACGGCAGGCACGGGCGGCGTCCCAGCGGTCCAGCCAGCCCCAGAATTGCATGGCGGGCCGGCCGAACGGGTCCGAATTGGGGCTTGCATGGTGGGCCCGTTGCCGGGCGTGGTCCCACAGACCGTGGAACCGCATGCTCGCGATCTGCACCTTGCGCCTGCGGCAAAAGCCCTTTGCGAGCTCTTCGCCCAGCCACTTGCTCTGACTGTACGCATCCTCCGCCCGGGTCGGATGGTCCTCGTCGATCGGGAAGTAGAGCGGTGGTACCGCTGCCTGTGAGAAGACCGCGCCGATCGCGTTGATCGACGAAGCCATCACGAGCTTCGGTATTCCGTGGACGTGGGCCGCCTCCAGGACGTTCCAGTCCGCCTGCAGATTGGTGGCGAAGACCCGGTACTCGGGGTCGTCCAGCGGGTTGGCGATCGCGGCGAGGTGGATGACGGCGTCGGCCCCGGCCAGGGCGGCCACGACGTCGCCGAAGTTGGTGACGTCGATACGTATCGACCTGACGTCCCCGGTGGCGCCGGCGGCACGATCGGCGTTGACGACGCGGTAACCGTGTTGCAGCAGCTCGGGGATGACATACTGGCCGAGCCGGCCGCTTCCTCCTGTCACGACGATCTTCATCGTGCGGGTCTGGCGGCTCATCGGGCCAGCCGCTGCATCCTTCGCCAGCGTGGCGGCCTGATCGATCCCGAGCGCTTCGAGCACTCGGCGGTGGTTAAATTCCGACTTGTCGATCTTGGCCCGGGCGCCGATGGTCGCGGGGTCCAGGTCGGCAAATGACGACACGATTATCACAGCGGTATTCGGATGGGCCTCGAGGATTCTGCGCGTGGCCTCGACACCGTCCATCACGGGCATGCGGACGTCCATGAGTACCACGTCGGGGCGCTCGCGAGTGGCCAGGCTCACCGCCTCGGCGCCGTCGCCGGCGTCCTGCAACACCGAAAAGCGCGCGTCCCGTCCGAGCTCCCGGCGGGCCAGGAGCCTGAATGCCGCGTCGTCGTCGGCGATGAGCACGCGGATCTGGCTCATCGCCCGGCCAACGTCGGTGGCGCCGTCGTCGGCACGACCCCTGGGCTCGCGCACAAGCATTTGACCAGTGTCGCCATCGATTGATCGAACTATCATCGGAGCCCCTACGGGCCCGTCGTTGGTGCTCCCTGCCATGCCGCACGGCATCTTACCCCAGCTTGCCCGGCGTAGCCACGCACTCCTCGCTGGCGCGCCCACCCGCACCGCTGCGCCCCGATTCCCCGGCCGGAGTATTTCCCTCGTCGTTCATCCGGTCCAGGGGAGTCCCGCACCAGGCGACGCGCCGGGTACCGGGCAGCCCGAATCTACGCTACATTTGTAGTACATCTTCGACCGCTGGACGGCTCGCAAACGGGCGAGTGCAAGCCGTGACCCACCGCTCCCACCCGGGAAGGGAGACAGGTCGTGCCAGACGTGAACCGGTTCACGGGCCCTAATGCCGGCTACATCGCAGAGCTCTACGAGCGGTATCTGATCGACCCCGCGTCGGTCGACGCCGGTCTTCGGGCGTATTTCGAGTCGTTCGTCCGCCAGCCGGATTCCCTGGACCAGGCGATGTCCGGGCGAGAGGCGGTGGCGCTCCCGCGCTTCCGTGCCGTGACCGTGCTCGTGGAAGTCCTGCGTACCCATGGGCACCTCGCGGCGAACCTGGACCCACTCGGTCTCCGCAAGCCCGTCGGAGCGATCGCCGATGCCGCGGCATTCGGGCTGTCCCTCGATGACCTGGGCGGTCTTCCGGGCCTGCTCGTCGACGGCCCCGCAGGCGCCGGGACCA
>JACPRT010000212.1 GCA_016189845.1 Chloroflexota bacterium
GATGACGTCGAGCTCAGGCAACTGTTCGAAGAAGCGCACGCCGTCGTCGATCGCCGATTCGTCGAACGGATTGCGGCCGAAGTTCGTGGTCACTCTGACATCCGGGTTCCCGGCTTTGAGCGTGGCCACGGCGAGACTCATGAACCGACGAAGGTGGTCGACATAGTTCGGCGTCGGGTCGAACGGCTCGCGGGGTGGACGCGGCGGCTCCGCGAGGGAAAGCGGGTGGTGCCACCACGGCTCCTCTTCGAAGAAAAGAGCTATGTAGTCTGCCTGGCTCGGAACAGTGCCCGGAGCCACGCCGGGAGCCACGTCGTCTGCGATCTCCGGGGACGCAGGAGGGGGGTCGGCGGCGAGCGCGGTCGAGGCGAGGATCCCTGCCGTGGCGACTGTCGCGGCGACAATTGCAGCAATGATTGCTGCGCACCCGGCGCGCACACTGAAGAGTCGGTGGGGCGTTATGGTCGGCATTTGTCGGAATCGAACGTATAGTCCACGGTCAGGTCGCGGTCCCGAGTGAGTGGCCAGGCAATCGTCGCCCGGGTGATCGGCGACCGGCTTGTTCCATCGATCGCCACGATGCACGCCCTCTCCGGCGCGGAAACCTCGATCACGACCTCGACGGGCGGCATACCAGGTTGCCTCTCGATGCGGCTCGCATAGCGCCACTTTCCGTCTTCGGTCTGGCGGGAGGCCGCAGGAACACGGTAGGTGTAAGTCCACTCGGTGTTCGAGCCCGGAGGCACCGCCGCCAGAGCGGCCGCTTCAAGATGCTCACGGATTGCTCCTGCATCGGACGAGTTCGACTGGGTGCCCCGCAATGCCCGCTGGGCCCCGGCCGCGCCGGGCGGGATGTCGAATCGTGGCGCGTCGACGAGCTCAGTCCGAAGAGGCAGAAGGAGCCTGCCGAACAGCCAGTAGCACGGCGGGGTCGTGCTGCTCGCGGGCTGGACGCAATCGCCGGGACCTCCGAACGGATTCGTGTAGCGCACGGTGAGGGTGTCGAGCGACGTGCCGTCGGCGGCGATCTCGACTCGCTGGTGCACGGCACGGACGATATCTTGGCTGATCTTCCCGGCGTATGCGTTGCTGTCCACCCAGTACCATCCATCGCCCGAAAATGGATGAAGTCTTCCATCCCATCCGAGCACGCGCAAAGCCGAGCGTCCCGGTTCGCTCCCGATCTCGATCAGCAGATCGCCGTCGGACGCGGTACTGCTGACGTTGAGGGCCAGCCGGGTCAGGTCGATGCCGCCTCCTTCGACCAGCCTTCTGATGATGCCGGCGCCGAGCAGCCGGGCTGCATAACGGCGCGGGTCGAGATCAGGACCGACTGAGGCTCCGGGGGGTGCGATGCCCTCCCGCAGGAATTCCCGCAGGCCCTGTGCGTCCACGGCGTAGCCATCGGAAACCTGGATCGGACCCGTAGCAGACAGGACGGCTTTCAGACTGTGCTGATTGACGGCGATGATCGCGTGGGGGCGAGCGCCTTGCCCGCGTTCGTAGGTTTCCCTCAGTCGCGCGGCGCTGTACGCGAAGTCCGGCCACCAGTTCTGGTCTCGAAACGGCATGACGTCGGCGTCGAAGCTAAGCGCGAATCCGCCAGGCGCCCGCATCCAGTCAGTCAGCGGGATCGGTTCGTCGACGAAATAGCTGCTCTGGACCTGGCTGCCGGCCATCTGCCCGCGCTCGAATTCCAACTCCCAGACCGACCCTATGAACCCGCCCGATGGACGCAGCTCCTCGTCGTCCTGGCCGAGCACGAGAATGGTCCGCCCGCCGTCGTATCCAAGCAGGTCGCGGGCCACAACGGCGGCGAGTTCGATCCGGCGCAGCCGATCGCTGGCTGTATCCAGCAGGCTCTCGGCGATTCCCGAAAGCTCGGAGGTGGACGCGATCGACGCGGCTTCGGAGGCGTTCGCTTCGATCGCCCGCAGCAATCCTTCCAGCTGTGCCGCGGACTCCGGATCGTCCGGCAGACCGCCACCCAGCAGGTCACCCGCGTCGAGCGCTGATTTCAGCAGTGCTGCGATCGGCCCCGATAGCCGGGCCGCGTAGTCGAGGATGGCCTGGGCCTCGGCCGGGTCGCGACCAGCATAGGGCGCGATCGTGGCGGCGGGCCCGCGCAGCCGGTCGGCGGTTCGAGGAAAAGCCGATGCGGCCTCCACGATGGGCCCCAGGTCAACCGCCAGTCCGCCCGTATTCTGTTTCGTTGCGCCGCCAGCGCGACCCTCAGCATTGTCAGCAGAGACCTCGGAAGGTGCGACGGTCCCAGGCGTCCCCCGAAGCGCCGTCAGGATCCTGTCGGCGCCCGTGATGGCTGGCTCCAACTCGATTACTACATCGACGATCGTCGTGGCCGCGTCGCGCAGGGTCTCCACGGTATCAAAGGCGACGGCGACGCCGGGCGACAACCGGGCCCGGTCAACCTCTTGCGCTATCGCGGCGGCGACGCGCAACCGATCCCGGGACTCGGTGAGGCGGTCCCGGTTTGCGACGGCGTAGCTCGCTGCCGCCTGAACGGTCGAAGCGCCGATGCCGCTCGGTGGGCCGTTGCCACTGGCCTCCGACGCGCCGCCGCGGGACACGACGAGCCGCGCTCCGTCCGCCAGGTCGTACAGGTCCCTGGCCGCCACCAGCGTGGGTCCCGCGTAGTCGATCACGCGGGGCAGCTGACTCAGGTCTCCGCCCCTTACCGGCAGCAGGCCCCAGAGCGACGGCGCCAGCCGGAACGGCACGGAGTAGGCCTTGATCCGTCCAATCCTGCCGCTGGCCTGATCGAGGCGATCACCCACCCGATCGAACGCCGAACCGGCCGCTGCCGCGGTGGCCCCGGTCGCCACAGGGCCACTGGCCGAGTCGGCGCTATTAATGGGCGCCAACAGGTTCCTGAGGCCGGACGCTTCCACGGCGGTGCCGATCGCCGACACCACCAGCCAGATGGCAATCACCACAACAAGGGAAGCGGCCGTGGCGATGGCGACGGCACGCCTGCCGCGCGCGAACGGATACGGGCGCCAGGCGTCGCGCCGACGCTCGCCCGGTATGCCCGTAGCGGGATCACGCATCGGGCCGTTTACCCGACGGGTCGCCCGCGGGATGGTCACGCCGCGAACTATTCACCGAACGGGCAAGCTGAGAGCCGCCCGCGGTCGGGTGCACGGACCTCCGACGCTGCGTCAGGAGTATCGCGATGGCCACGGCAGGGAGGCCGGTAGCGACGACTGTCAACAGGATCGCGGAGCGAGCGATCAGGCCTGCGGCGAGAGATCCCTCGAGGGTCATGCCGGCGATCCCTGCGCCCAGCGCCGCCAGGCTGCCTTCGGTCGCACCAAGCCCACCCGGCAACAGCGACAGAGCGCCTATCAGCGAAGCCAGGGGAAACACGGCCAGGGCCGCGATGACCAACGGGAGGGAAGCGGACTCACCGACCGACTCGATTGCGAGGGCGTAGATCGCGACCTCGATACCCCAGGCGACGATGCCGAGCCCGCCATTGATCGCGAGCGCGGCCGGCTTCAGGAGAGTGCGGCTGCTGTTGTTGAAAGTCGCCATGTGTCGGCCAGCGTACCGGGAGAACCAGCGCTTCCAGAGCCGTTCCGGGAAGCGGCGAAGCGCGAGGAGGGCGATGCCGGCGGCAAGAGCGACCGCCAGTACCGCTACGAAGGGGGTCCGGTTGGCCGCGATTCCACCCGCTATGAGGAGCCCGATCGCCGCCAGCCCGGCCATTATGAGGACATCGGCGAACCGTTCTGCGATGAGGATCGGTACCGTCCCCGCGACGGGAACGTCAAGAAGCCGTCGAGCGTAGGCGCTCTTGCCAACCTCGCCGATCCTGGCCGGCGTGAACACCATAGTCCCGCCAGCGAGATACCCCGCGAGCCCCCGCCACGGGCTGAGCCGGCACCCGGCCACTCCCTGCATCAGCAGGTGCCACCGGGCGAAGCGAATCCCGTGATCGATGATCGCAAGCGCAGCGATCACCAGCAGAAGCGGCCGGCCCGCGGCCCCTAACCGTGTTTCCACGCTCCGGAGGTCGGAGACGAGGAACACGACGGCAATCAGAGCTATTGCAAGACTGAGCCCGGCCAGGCCGACGATGAGACGCACCGGGCTATTCACCCGTGGCTCGTTTCAGGACCACGATATGCCCGTTCTCGAAGCCTGCGGCGAAGCCGAGTCGTCGCAGCGACAATGGCGTCTGGCCATCGATGCCCTTGTCGATGAACGCGAACTGGATGTTTTCGGACTGGACGATCGACCTGGCCACAGAAATCGGTGTCATCGGGTCGAGGAGGCGGGCCGCGATCTCGACTTGCTGCCGCTCACGAGCGTCGAAGAACAGAAACGGGTCGCCGGCCATGTAGGCCGGGCGATGGACGTAGCCCTCCAGCCACCAGCCGTAGTTGTGCCCCCTGGGCGCCCCGGACGCGACGATGATCCCCGCGGGCGCCTCGGCTGCGTCCCGCCGTAGCCACTCCATCGCGTCGAGCACGGGGTTCGTGACGACCGCATACCACCGGTACGCGATCAGCGACCGCCTGACGCCAACCACCATGACCGCGACCATGACCAGCAGGAGGGCGATCGCCGCAGCCGCCTTCGCAAGGGACGCGTACGTGGCGCCCGCCGCCTGGCTGCGCGCCGCGGCGACCGTGACGCCGGCCGACAGGACCATTCCCAGCTCGAATACCTGGAGAAATCTCAACTCTCGCACGAACGCCACGCCGACGAAGGCGATAGCGAGCAGAGTCAGCGCGACGCCGGCGACGGGCGCCCGCCGAACGCCAAATTCGAAGGCGGCTACGGGGACTGACACGAGCCCGACAACCGCCCAGAGGACCAGTTCCCACCGCCACGCGCTGCGCAGCCATTCGGAGACCTGTCCGGCGGAAAGGTTCAGAGGGTTTGCGGGGGTGCGCCGGGCGTCGAATACGTAGTTAAGGTAGGTCGGCAGGACCGGCGCGGCGATCAGAACCGCCGGAAGGACGGTCCACACCGCGACCGGACGAAGAAGACGCGCCGCGTCTCGAAGGCTGCCAGACCTCCGGGACCAGACGAACACGGCGCAAAGTGCGAGACCGGCGACGGCAAGCTCGATCGAGACCAGCACATGCGTTGCCGCAGCGCCCGCGGATGCCAGGCCCGCGGCAAGAAGATACAACCTCCCGCCGGTCTTCAGGCCCAGCAACAGGAGCCACAGAGCCAGAAGCATGAACACCGCCCCGGCGAGTTGGGGGTAGCCTCCGAACGTGAGGACCTCGGTGTGGTACGGCGCGATTCCAACGACGCCGGCGACGATCGCCGATGGCACAGGTGTAGTGACCTGCCGCACGAGGCCGTAGAGCGGAACTGCCAGCACTACCGATACCAGCCCACCGACGAGTTTCAGTGCCATCATCGGGGGAAAGACTGCTGCGAACATGCTGACCAGGCCCGGCACGATCGGAGGATAGGACTCGAACCCGGCCTTGATGCGCTCACCTGCAAACATCTGGTGCCCAAACGCAAGCCATTGGCCGCCGTCGGAACCCGGCGGGGCAACATTCGGGCTGAATACCGCCCAGCGGAACACACCCAGCACTGCGATGATCGCTCCGAGGACGATCAGTCCCTCGCGATCGGCTTGGATCGTCGCCCACACCGTCCGCCATCGCTTCCGCGGGCCGTCCATTCGGGGGCTATTCACTGGCGTTACTGGCGGTCCGCCAGATCCGGTCGATCAACTCGACGACGCGAACGCCGTCGACTGCGTCGGTGGGAGGCGTGCCGCCTTCGATCGCGTCGACAAAACCCCGCACCAGCCGGTCGTGCCCGAACCGCTGCTCCCCGCCGAGCACGCGTGCCGCCGTCGCGCCGATGCCCGCCCAGACCTGATACGTCGCGCTCGCCACGGTTGCGATTACGTCCGCTCGTCCGTGGCCACGCTCTTCAGGCAACCTGACAGCGATGTCGCGAAAAAGGTCCACGACGATGACCGACCTCGAGCAGGCGACGACGAGCGCCCATTCAGACAACGGGGCGCCAAACCACATCGAGAGGTAGCCGGCACCACGTTCGCCAGTAAGCCGGGCTTCAATACGACGGTCCCTGAACGCGGTCGACGACGGTTCACCGGACGCCTCTCGGTCGTCGAACGGCGTCAGCCAGGCACGCTCGACACGGAGGTCGCCGAGACAGCGGCGCATCAGGTACAGAAGATGAGGAGATTCGTCGAAGAATAGCCCACCGGGCAACTCGTCGAACCAGGTGGGGAGCCGCCGTCGCCAGCTGCTCGTCTGCAATCCCATGACGAACCTGACTTCGCCGGCAGAGCCGTCGGATAGCCAATTCGACAGCCGTTGCATGGAACGGGCAAACAGGAAGTTATGGGCAGGGCAGAGCAGGAGTCCCCGTGAAGCCGCGAGCTCGGCGAGCCTGGCCCCGTCCGCGGGAACTATCGTCATGGGCTTCTCGACCAGCACGTGCTGCCCGCCAAGCAACGCCGCCTCGATCGCGACCGCGTGCGCCTGCGGTGGCGTGCAGATCGCAACTGCGTCCAGGCCAGAAGCCAGAAAACGGCGCATGTCGCCGAACGATTCGGGGATGCCGCGC
>JACPRT010000221.1 GCA_016189845.1 Chloroflexota bacterium
CCCACGCACCAGCCGGTGGTCCATCTGCGGTTTCAGGTCGGGATAGATCGAGCGCAGGCCATCCAGATGCCCGTGCAGCTGCGCCCAGTGCTCGGCGCACGGCCCGCAGAGATAGTCGGCCGACTTCGGTGCGGCGTCGCCGATCCGCTGGCATGACTCATTCTTGCAGTCGAGCAGCCGCAGGGGGTTTCGCTGCAGCCTGGAGTGGCAATCCCGGCACATCTCGTGGATGTGTTCGGTGAAATAGCGCTTCAATGCCTCCCGGTACGATGGGCGGCAGATGCGGTCGCCAATCGAGTTCAACTTCAGCGAAAGCCCGCGCAGCCCGAGTCCGGTCATGAACGACCAGCCCAGCTCGATGATCTCGGCGTCGATGGCGGGCGATGGGTCGCCTATCGCTTCGACCCCGAACTGGTGGAACTGGCGATACCGTCCGGCCTGGGGGCGGTCGTATCTGAACATCGGTGTCAGGTAATAGAGACGGACGGGATGCGGCAGGTTCGCCATGCCGTTCTCGACGTAGGCGCGGCAGACTGGCGCGGTGCCCTCGGGCTTCAGTGTAAGGGAGTCGCCACCGCGGTCCCCGAACGTGTACATCTCTTTCTCGACGATGTCCGTGTCTTCACCGACCCCGCGCTGGAAGAGCCGCGTGTCCTCGAAGAGGGGCGTGTCGATCCTGCGGTAGCCGAAGAGGTTCGCCGTGCGGATGGCTGCCCCATCGACGAGGCGCCAGTACGGCTGGTCGTCGGGGAGGATATCGGCGGTGCCCCGCGGCGCTTTGAAACTCACGACGTCATTTCACCCGATGGCGGCGAGCCTCTTACGATCCCAGGCCGCGCATCTGGAAGATCTTGCCTTCGGTCTTGATCGAGGGGGCGATGATCATCTCGGCCTCGTGCATCTCCCTGAGGTTCACGGCGCCGACCATCCCCATAGAAATACGGACCGCGCCGACCAGGTTCTGGGTCCCGTCGGTGAGGTGGGAGGGACCGTGGAGGATCGTCTTCAGCGGCGCTTTCGTGCCGACCTTGATGCGAGTGCCCCTTGGAAGCGAGTCGTGGGGGGTCGCCATGCCCCAGTTGTAGCCGCGTCCGGGCGCTTCTTCGGCCTGGGCGAATGGCGTGCCGAGCATCACGGCGTCGGCCCCGGCCACGATCGCCTTGCAGACGTCGCCGCCCGTGCGAAGACCGCCGTCAGTGATTATCGGGACGTACCGACCGGTGCGGCGGTAGTACTCGTCCCTGGCGGCGGCGCAGTCGATCGTGGCGGTGACCTGCGGCACACCGATCCCGAGGACCTCTCTGCTCGTGCACGCGGCCCCCGGCCCCACGCCGACGAGCACCCCGCTCACGCCCTGCTCCATGAGCTCTATCGTGACCTCGTAGCTAACCGTGTTGCCAACCACGATGGGCGCCTTCACGTTCTGCCGAAGTTCAGAGAAGATCAGGCCTCGCACGCTCTTCGATACATGGCGAGCAGTCGTCACGGTGGACTGAACGAATATGAGGTCGGCGCCGGCCTCCACCGCCGCCGGGGCGACGCGTTTCGTGTTGGCCGGTACAACAGAGACGGCGCACGTGGCGCCGCCTTTCTTGATCTGTTCGACTCGCCGGCCGATCAGTTCCTCACGGACCGGCGTGGCGTAAACCTTCTGGAGGAAGGCGGTCGCCTTCTCCTGGGGGGTCTCTGCGATCTCCAGGTAGAGCTGTTCGGGATTCTCGTAGCGAGTCTGCAGGCCGTCCAGGTTGAGCACCCCGAGGCCGCCCAGATCGTGCATCCTGACCGCGAACTCTGGCGATACGACCGCGTCCATCGCCGATGCCAGGAACGGGATGGGCAGCTTGATGCCTTCGATGTCCATCGAGATGTCGGCCATCTCCGGGTTGACCGTGATGCGACCCGGGGCGATGGCCACGTCGTCGAATCCGTAGGCTGGACGGAGCTCTTTGAAACGGGGATAAGGCACGGGAGACACCTCGTTGGCTGATGGCGCATACCGGGCACGGGGCTGCGGTTGGCCGGGGCCGTGCGCTGGGGCGGGTAGGACAGCGTCACTCGCGTTCAGCGTATTCGACCGATTATACCTACATCGCGACGAAAAGCGTAGCCAGTTCCGACCTACTCCCATGCCACGTCCTCCTGTACCAAAAGAGAGTCAAAGCCGAAAATTGGGGGGCATCCGAGGGCGGACCGCAATGACCCGAATCATTTTTCACGTCGACCTCGACGCATTCTTCGTGGCCGTCGAGCGAGTGCTCGACCCGTCGCTGATAGGCAAGCCGGTGGTGGTCGGCGGCGCGCCAGGCCACCGAGGCGTCGTCATGAGCGCCTCGTATGAAGCACGGCGCTACGGCGTGAGATCGGCCATGCCGGCGGCCGAGGCCAGGCGGCTGTGCCCACAGGCGCTGTTCGTGCCAGGGAAGATGCATGAATACCGAAAAGTTTCGGCCCGCTTCATGGACATCCTCCGCAGCTTCACTCCGCTGGTCGAGCAGGTCAGCGTCGATGAGGCGTACCTGGACATGGCCGGAACGGTCCTCCTGTCCGGCCCGCCCGAGACAGCCGCAAAGGCCATGCGGGCGCGCATAGCCTCGGATCTGCGGGTCACGGCGTCGATCGGGGTTGCCGAATCAAAGCTGGTGGCCAAGGTGGCCTCCGACGAATGCAAGCCGGACGGGCTGCTTGTCGTGCCCGCGGGCGGCGCGCAGGTGTTCCTGTCGGCGCTTGCGACAGGAAAACTCCCGGGCCTTGGTCCTCGGGCAGAGCAGGAGCTGTCCGTTCTTGGAATCAGGACTCTCGGCCAGCTCGCGGAGTATCCGTTCGGTCCGATGGCGCGGCGGATCGGCGAAGGTCCAGCGCGATTGTTGAAGGAGCGGGCACGGGGCATCGACGACTCGCCGGTCGTGCCCCAGCGGGACGCCAAGTCGATCAGCGCCGAGACGACTTTTGGAGCAGATTCCTCCGACACAGACTTCCTGCGCGCCACGTTGCTCGAGCTGGCGGAGAGGGTTGGAACCCGGCTTCGCCGGTCAGGAAAACACGCCCGTAGCATCTCGCTCAAGCTCCGCTACTACGACTTCACCACGATCACCCGGCAGAAGACGCTGCCCCGGCCCGTGGAAGGCGACGATGCGATATTCCGGGCGGCCACGGAACTGATGGAGGCGGCGATGCGGGCGCGGCGGGCGAAGGTGCGGCTGCTTGGGGTCGGGGTTGACGAGTTGACTGACCCGGCGGCTCAGCTGTCGCTACTGGCGGCGCCCGCGGACGACGACTCGAAGCTCGGTGGCGCGGTCGACCGGATCCGCGATCGTTTCGGGCGAGACTCGATCAAGCGCGCTGCGGTGCTTCGCGCGCATCGTCGCTAGACCCCGTGCGCCTAGCTTGGTTTTAGCTTTGCGGCCGGCGACGCGCCCTGTGCTAAGATCGACTGGCGGAGTTGGCGATTCGTTCAGCGGTAGGACACCAGACTCTGGATCTGGGAACCCAGGTTCGAATCCTGGATCGCCAGCCATACATGTCACAGTTTGGCCC
>JACPRT010000209.1 GCA_016189845.1 Chloroflexota bacterium
CGGTCGGCACGATGGACGACCTCGAGCACCTTCTCGATGTTGGCGCTGACGTGGTCGAAGTTCCCCGACATGCCGACGGCCGCGATCGTCGTGTGGCGGTCGGCGGACACGAAGCCTGGGTTCCCGGTCGTGTAGAACGAGAAGATGTGCGGTTTGCCGTCCGAGTGCTCGACGATGTCGGGGCCCAGCGCCGCCAGCTCGCCGGTGATCGCTTCGAAGCGCGCCCGGTATGTGGGGTCGTCGACGGTCAGCGTGCTCGAGCGGACGACCAGCGTCTCGACGTCCTTGCGCTCGCCCCTGAGCCGGTCCTCTATGAGCCGAAAGCCTTTTGCGGACTCCGGCGAGTAGCCCCAGGCGAAGTCCTGGTCGGTCGTCGTCGCCGACGGGAGCAAGGCGCGTATGGCGATTATCCCCAGGACGAGCACGACGGCCCAGACGACGATCGTGCGCCACGGGTGCGAGGCGCTGGCGCGTGCGAGTCCTTCGGTGGTGAGGTTCACGGCCGACTCCTACTCTTCCGGCGTGGCAGCCGGCCGTTTCGACTCTGTGAGCCCACGCCGTTGGCCGGTGGTCGCTCGTCATTCACGAGGGGCCCGTACCAGAAGCTTCCGAAGTGCAACGCCTTGAGCGAGGCGACGTAAGCGCCGACGTCCAGGCCGGGGTCGAGCGCCTTCTGCAGCACCAGTCCGTAGAAAGACGAGAGCATGATCCGTGCCACCGCTGACGCGTCCAGGGCCGGGTTGATCTCGCCTCGGCCCTGCGCCCGGCGGACGATGTCCGCGAAGACCTTCAAGTGGTTCTCGACGCGCACGCGCAGGGCGTCGCCGACAACGGGGTTGCGCAGCGCTTCCGACCAGATCTCGACGCTGACACGGCACGAGGCCGGCAGGTTCTCGTCGAGGCGCTTGAAAAAGGCATCGGCCAGGTCGCTGAGCACCTGTTGCGTGTCGTCCTGCGCCGCCAGCTCGCCAATAAGGGCCAGGTTGCGATGGAGCTCCGCTGCCGACATCGCCTGGATGATCGCTTCCTTGCTGCGGAAGTACTGGTAGACGGCGCCCGGGCTCAGGCTCGCCTCACGGCAGATTGCCTGCATCGTGGTGCGGTGGAAGCCGTCGCGGGAAAAGCACAGTGCCGCCGCTTCAAGGATCTGCTGGCGGCGCGCTTCGATGTGTGCCGGGGATACGACTGGCATACCCACAATCCACAGGCGAATCACGGGCTGCTCACATGTGAAAACGAACGAACGCTCGTTTTTTATCATGATGAATGAGCACGGTCAAGGGGTAGTTCATCCGCTACGCCGGTTGTCGCCCCCGCCCGAAGGTGCTAGCGTTCCCCCAAACTTGCGGCGGGAACGCCGGCGTGACCACCACCCGGCTCTGGCTGGGTGGTAACCGGCGGCGCATGGCGGACGACGGCGCCGGTGATTCGCGACGGCGGCGCGTGAGGAGGGGAACATGGCGGCGGACGCAAAGGCGCCACCACTGCCCAGAGATGTCGCGCCCTATCCGGTAGTCGCCAACATCGACTTCGCAGAGGGCCCGATCTTCGACGACATGGGCAACCTCTACTTCGTCAATTATCTGAAGAACGGGACGCTCGGGCGGATGGGGCCGGACGGAACCACCGAGGTGTGGGTGCATACCGGCGGGCAGGTCAACGGCCTCAAATACGACGGCAAAGGCTGGCTCGTGGCCGCCGACCCTGGCAAGCGACGCATGACCCGCTTCAACGTACTCACCCGCGAAATGCAGGTTCTGACGGACAACTTCGAGGGCCGGCCGTACAACGGCACGAACGACGTCTGCCTGGACCTCCAGGGCAACGTGTACTTCTCCGACCCCGGCAACGACGAAGGCAAGCCGATCGGAGGCGTGTACCGCCTCGAAATGGACGCCGACAATAACCCGAAGCGGGTCATCCAGCTCGACGGGGAGCTTCCTTTCCCGAACGGGCTGGCCGTTCATCCCGACCAGCGACGGTTCTTCCTGGCGACCTCGGGAGACATGTCGATCCTGGCGTACGACCTCACCCCGGAAGGGCGCCTATCCAACAAGCGACTCGTGTACAAGTTCCCGACGTACACGGTCGACGGCATCATGTTCGACGAGCACGGGCGGCTCTGGGTCGCCCGCTGGCTGCACGGCACTATGGACGTCCTGGACGTGGAAGAGGGACAGCTGCTGGCCAGCTACAAAATGGGCGGGGACCGCGTGACGAATCTCTGCTTCCGGGATACATCGGTGTATGTCACTGTCGCAGGCAGGCACAGCATCGAGAGGCTCGACGTCGGGGTCAGAGGCGCACGCATAATCCCGGGCGCACCTGCGGTGGTAGCGTCCACCGGCGCGTCGGGTGGCTCAAGTAGCCCACGTTGATATCGCCGCTTGTACGGGCGCCAACGTCGGTGGCCGGAAAAGCCGACGTCAGCGAGATCGAACGGCCTCCGTCAGCAAGCATGAACGGTTGATATGCCAGGTCCGCTCGCCGGTATCAAGGTCGTCGAGCTCACGCAGGTCATCGCGGGCCCGGTCGCCGGCATGCTGCTCTCCGACCTGGGCGCCGACGTCATCAAGGTCGAACCGCCTCAGGGAGAATCGTGGCGTCTGATGACGCCGCTCACTCCCACGGAGAGCCGGGGCTACGTCGCCGTGAACCGTGGTAAGCGTGACATCGCGGTGGACCTCGCGAAGCCTGCGGGTAAAGCGGTCGCCCACCGGCTGGCGGCATGGGCGGACGTCATGCTCATCAACTACCGCGCCGACGTGCCGGCGAGGCTTGGCGTCGACTACGAAACGGTGTCGAAGATCAACCCTCGCCTCGTGTACTGCGAGCTGACTGCCTTTGGACGGAACGGTCCGTGGGCGGGCCGGCCCGGTTACGACCGCATCGTGCAGGCGGAGGCAGGGATGATGGCCTCCGAGGGCATCACGGAGGCGGGGTTGCCGCGGATGGTGCTATCGACGCCGCCCGCGGATTTTGCGGCCGGGTACGGGATGGCGATGGCGGTCTGCGCGGCCCTGTTTCATCGGGAGAAGACCGGGCGCGGCCAGAAGATCGGCACGTCTCTGTTCTCGAATGCGCTCATGCTCCAGGTCCTTGCCGTCACCAGGATCGAGGAACGGCTGTCCCCCGCCCAGAAGTTCGTAAACGAGGAGTTCCGCTCGCGCAAGGGTGATGGTGAGAGCTTCGCCGACATCGCTCGTGAGTACCATCGACGACGGCTCAGCAGCATCTATCGCGTCTATTACCAGCCATACCGCACGAAAGACTGGCTGATATTCCCCGCGGCGCTGAGCGAGTCGCTCCAGAAGAAGATGATGACGGCGATGGGCTTGCACGACCCCCGGTTCGACCCCGGTAACGATCCGACCGTGCCAGCGCCGGCCGAGCAGGACAACCGGCTCATAGAACAAATGGAGAAGATGTTCGCCACGCGAACGACCGCGGAATGGCTCGAGACCTTCGACAGGGCAGGCGTCCCCGCCGGGTCGATCAACTTCGTCGAGGAGATGACCGACAACCCCCACGCCCGGGCGAATAGCCTGATCGTCGAACAGCAACACGCGGTCTTCGGTAAGGTGTCGACGGTCGGACCAGCCTTTCGCATGTCCGAAACGGATCTGAAGGCGCAGGGTCCGGCGCCGGCGCTGGGGGAGCACACGGATGAGATTCTGCGAGAACTGGGGTATTCTCAATCGGAGATTTCGGCCCTGCGCGCATCTGGCGTGCTCGGCGGCCGGTGACATCTGGCCCCTCAAACAAGCTAGGCAGGGCCAACAAGTGCTAGGACTCGAGCGTCGGCTGGTCTACTTTCCGGACAAGTCGCATCTCCGAACTCCTGCCTCAATTGGGCTCGATTTCGAAGACGTGTGGCTGACCGCGATGGATGGCGTCCGTCTGCACGCCTGGTGGGTGCCCGGCGCCGGTCCCAACACCCTGCTCCTGTTTCACGGCAATGCCGGCAACATCAGCTTTCGCCTGGGCGACCTCGCACTGCTGACGGATCGCCTGCGGGTTGGTGTCTTCCTTATCGACTACCGCGGATACGGTCTCAGCGAAGGGCGACCTTCGGAACGTGGCACCCGGCTCGACGCGGACGCGGCTGCCGGATACCTCACCAGGCAACGGGGTATAGATCCCAGGCGTCTGATCTACTTCGGAAGATCGCTCGGCGCCGCGGTCGCGACGCACCTTGCAACGAGGCTCACGCCTGCCGCGCTGATCCTGGAATCGCCGCTGCCGTCTGTCATGCGGATGACAAGGGAGTCGTATCCATGGCTGGCGCCGATGATCAACCCGTTGTTCCTGACCCGCTACGACACGCTGCGCAGCCTGGCTCTGGTACGGTCCCCGGTCTTTGTCGCCCACGGCGATCAGGACGAAACGATCCCGTTCGCGCTCGGGCAGGAGGTTTTCGCGGCTGCCCGCGACCCCAAGGTGTGGTACCCGGTGGCGGGCGGCGGACATAACGACATGACGGTGATGGGCGGCGTTGCTTATTTCGATGCGCTGAACGCGTTCATTACCCAATATGTGGGTTAAGGAATCTGACCCACGTGAGGTGAGTGCTACGCACCTCGCTCGATTTCGTCGATCGACACCTCCCGGTGCTCCGTCGCGCTGCGTATCACTGCGAACAGGGTCGCCAGGATATGCCTGCCTTCCGTGCCGGATAGCGAGGGGGCCCTCCCGTTCGCGATGGCATCGGTGAACGCCTGTCCGCCCCGCCGGAAGCTATCGCCCCAGTCCGTCTCCAGGTCGCTGTGATGGCAGATTTTGCCGTCCCGGTACACCGTCACTGGCGGCGCGCCCAGCAGGTCCGCGGTGCAGCGGTTCACCCACACGATTCCCTTCGTTCCGGTGACTTCCAGCAGGTCCTCGCCGGAGTAGTACCTGGTTCGCACGTGCATCTCCGGTGACGCGGTCACCTGCCATGAACCATACCTGGCGCCGCCGCGGTGTTGCCACGAGACCATCGCGGGCGCGCCGCCGAGGTACCTCACGCCCGCCTGCCTGAGGTCGGCGAACGCGTGGACCCTCTCGAACTCGCCGAAGATGAAGTAGCCCATGGCGGCGTGGTGATGGCCGGCATCGAATAGCTGGCCCGGGGGACCGCCCTTTTCCGGCTCGGACCGCCATGACATGGATTCCTGCGGGATCGGCCACCCGCCGACTGCCTTGCCTCCCACGACCTTGATTCTTACGCCGACGGGGTCACCGATCTCGCCAGACTCGATGATCGCCTTCGCCCGCAGATGGGGCTCGTAGTGATGGAAGTTCTCGAGCACCCGGAACACGCGGTTCGCCTTCTTGGCCGCCGCGATCATCTGGTTCGCCTCGGCGATGGATAACGCCATCGGTTTCTGCAAGGACACGTGCTTGCCGGCCTCCAGCGCAGCCACCGTCGCCGGCAGATGCAGGTAGTGCGGCAGGAGGACCTCGACCGCGTCGACGTTCTTGTCGGCGAGCAGGTCCTGGTAATTGACGTACGAGCGCTTGGCGCCCCATTGTCGGGCGCGAGCCTCCGCGCGGCCGGGAGTCGAGTCGGCGACCGCGTAAAGCTCGCCACTCGGACTGCCCGCGTAGGCGAGCGCGTGGAGGTCCGCGATGCGGCCAGCACCAATGAAACCAACCCGCACCTTGGACATAAGGGCCTCCTTGTGGATCAGCGACGCATATTCTGCACCCGTCTCGACGGGGTCGTGCATCTAAGGAAAAAAGCTAAGCTATGAGCCAAACCCGCAGATCCAGGAGTACTAGATGAGGAAGAACGTCACGGCCGAGGCTGCGGCCATCGAGGACGATCTGGAACTGGAGACGTCTGGCAGCGTGCTCACCGAGAAGTGCAAGGAGCAGGTTGCGGAGGGCGTTCGTCACATCATCGACGCAGTCAACCAGCACGTGGACCACGAGGGGACCGTCGGCACTCCCGACCGTGTCGCCCGTATGTACGACGAGCTCCTGGCGGGATATGTGGCCGACCCCGTGAAGATGCTGAATAACGCCCTCTTCACGGTCGAGTACGACGAGATGGTGGTCGTGAAGGACATCGAGTACTACTCGCTCTGCGAGCACCACCTGCTTCCGTTCTTCGGCAGGGCGCACGTGGGCTACCTGCCCGACGGCAAGGTTGTCGGGCTTTCCAAGATCCCCAGGCTCGTCGACATCTACGCACGCAGGCTGCAGGTGCAAGAGCGCATGACGCAGCAGATCGCGAACATCCTCGACGAGCTGGTGAAGCCTCAGGGCGTGGGAGTGGTCGTCGAAGGCATCCATCTGTGCGCGACGATGCGAGGCGTGAAGAAGCCCAGCGCCAAGATGGTCACGAGTTCGGTGCTCGGCCGTTTTCGGGCCGACCCCAGGACGCGTGAGGAGTTCATGGCGCATCTGCGCCGCGACTCGGGCGTGAGCTTCTAGACAGTCACGAACCGGCAGGAGACAGCGTGGAAACACGTGGCCGCGTAGCGCTGGTTACCGGCGCCGGCCGAAGAGTCGGAAAAGCGGTCGCGCTCGCGCTCGGCCAGGCGGGTGCAACCGTCGCGGTCCACTACAACACGTCGAAGGATGGCGCCGAAGACACGGCCCGCACGATCGGTTCCGCAGGAGGCCGCGCCCGGGCAATCGGGGCAGACCTTGCCAGCGACCGCTCGCTGGCGTCGCTCGTGCCGGACGTGATCCGGGAATTCGGCTCGCTCGACATCCTGGTCAACAGCGCATCGATCTTTCGAGACGTCCGCCTGTTCGAGACGACCGACGCCGAATGGGACGAGAACTTCCGCGTCAACGTCCGCGCGCCATTCGTCCTCTCCCGCGAAATGGCCAGGGCGCTCAACGGCCGGCCCGGCAAGATCGTCAACCTGAACGACTGGAAGAACGCTCGCCCGAAGCGGTTTGCGTACGGGGTCAGCAAGGCGGCGCTCTCGGGCCTGACGAGGTCGCTGGCGCTCGCCCTTGCCCCTGCGATCCAGGTGAACGAAGTGGCCCTTGGCGCAATCCTGCTGCCGCCAGGCGCGGAGGCCGCGTACGAAAAGGTTCTGGCGAGCCGGGCGCCCGCAAAGCGAATGGGTACTCCGGAGGAGGTTGCCGGCGCGGTGCTCTGGCTGATCGGGAACGACTATGTGACGGGCGAGACCGTCAGGGTCGACGGCGGTCAGCACCTTGGAAGGGTGTGAGGGCGAATGACAGTGACGACGAAGTCCGACGGGCGCGTGGCCCTCGTCACGGGGGCGACCGGCGGGCTGGGACCGGCGGTCGTCGAGGCATTCGAACGTGCCGGATGGCAGATCGTTCGCGAGCGCCGAGGAGACCTTCGCAGCAGCCTTCGATGGTTCGATGCTGCGGACCCCGCAGCCGTTGGCCGGGCGGTGTCGGCGGCTGTGTCCAGTTATGGCCGCATCGACGCCCTTCTCAACCTCGTAGGGACCTGGAAACCGCAGCCTTCGATCGCCGAAGTGCCCGACGCGCTGTGGGACGAGATGTTTTCCGTGAACCTGAAGACGGCATTCGTCGTGTCCAGGGCGGTCGTGCCGCAGATGCTCAAGCAACGCTCCGGCCGCATCATCAACGTGGGTGCGAAGGCAGGCGAACGGGGCACCGCCAGGAACGCGGCCTACGCGGCGTCGAAGGCAGGGGTGCTGGCGCTGACGGAGTCGATGGCGGAGGAACTGAAGGGCAGCGGCGTCACGGTCAATGCGATCGTGCCGTCCGTCATCGACACCCCGGCGAACCGCAAATCGATGCCCGACGCGGACTTCTCGAGATGGGTACCCCCGGAGCACATCGCTGCGACCATGCTTTTCCTCTGCAGCGACCAGGCCGCGAGCATCACGGGCGAACGCGTGCGAGTGTTCAATCGCGCATGACGGACTCACGGGCGCGCGCATGACGGACCCACGGGCGACTGACCGCCCGCTCGACCGGATCCAGATCATCGGGCTCAGGCTCAACTGCGTCATCGGCCTGAACGAGTGGGAACGGCTGGTGCAGCAGGAAGTCGTGATCGACATCACGGTCCATGCGGATACCCGGAGGGCGGGCGTTACCGACGAAGTCGCGGAGACGGTCAACTACCGGACCGTGAATAAGAAGGTCATCGAGCACGTGACGGGTTCGCAGTACAAGCTGGTCGAAGCGCTGGCCGAGAACGTCGCACGCCTCTGTCTGGCCGAACCCGGGGTACGCCGGGTCGACGTGTCCGTGCGGAAGCCGCGGGCGGTCCGCCATGCCGATTCGGTCGGAGTCGAAATCACCCGCTTCCCCGATGAGACCGGCAGCCGCCCGGAGGAGCGCCTCTGACGGCGAGCCGCGGCTCACGCCTGCGAGTCCTGGCCGTGTCGGTCGCGCCCCTCTTCAAAGACGCGGTTCACGGTGGATCGCAACGAGCGCTCACTCTCGTCGCCCAAGCACTTGCAAGGGTTGGGCACCGTGTGCGGATCGTATGCAGCGAACGCGCCGAGAACAGGGGCGGGTTCGAACTACGGGACGGGGTCACGGTGGAGCCGGTCCTCCGGTTGCGTGGCTTCTTTCCGGATCCCTACGAAGTGCCGCCGCACCAGATCGCCGACACGGCAAGGAACCTGAAACCGCTGGTCGAGTGGGCCGACCGCATCTATCTGCACGCCGACATCTTCCACTTCAGGTCGCTCGTGCCGCCCGCAGTGCCAATCATCCGGTCATTCCACGACTTCCATTACGAGACGGCGCTGGTGTCGGCGTTCGGGTACGGCGCGGACCTCACGATCGTCCCGTCGGACTACCTGCGGCGATGCATACAGGCAACCGTAGGCGAAAGCGGATTACGGGCCCTCGAGCCGGTCGAGGTGATCCCGAACGGCATCGACCTCGATGTGTACAGGTCGGATGGTCCGCGGGAGCCTTCCGGGGCGGCGCCCGGGCGACCCGGAGAAATCGTGCTGCTGCACCCGCATCGACCCGATCCGCGCAAGGGGATCGAGCAGGCTCTGCACGTTGTGCAGGCGCTCCGCAAGCGGCAACCGCGGCGACCGGTGCGGCTGCTCGTGCCGCGCCACGTGGATGCGCCCTCCGATGCAGGGGTCGCGGCGTATTACGCCGATGTCGAACGCCGGGCGCGCGAGATGGAAGTGGCGGACTCGATCGAGTTCCATCCCTGGTTCGGCGAGCAGGGCATGCCCCCGCTCTACCGTTTCTCCGACGTGACGCTCTGCCTCGGCAGCTTCATCGAGTCGTTCGGCCTCACGGTCTACGAGTCACTGGCCTGTGGCACGCCGGTCGTCGCCGCGAGGGTCGGGGCGCTCAGGGAGGCGCCTGATTTCGCCGACCTTCACAGGGTCGAGTATGGAGACATCGCGGCAGCGACGGACGCGGTCATCGAAGCCGGGCGGGGGATGCGGGATCCCGAAGGCGCACGGAAGCTGCTGGAGCGCCGCTACAGCCTGGGTGCGATGGGGAGCGCCTACGTCGATGCGATCGAGGGGGCGAACGCCAGTGGAACTGGCGGCGGCGTATCAAGCACGGCCGGTGCGGCGCCCTACCGTCTGGCCCCCTGGTGCCACGTGGCAGGCACGCGGATTTACAACGACTATGCGTATCGCCACCTGGAGATGCCTGAACTCGGGCGCGCGCTCTCGTCGCGGAGGGAGCCGGGCTGGGCGCTATCTACGCTCGTGGAGCAGGGCGTATCTCATGCGGAGCTGGAAGAAGCGCTTACGACCGGAGTGCTCATCCGTTCGGAATCGGCTCTCGTCTGAATAGCGCGGACCCACCTCCCGACGCCCCCGGGAGACGTTCGAAAACCGGTTGTCAGTTTTCGCGGGCTACGCACCGCCGGAAATGGCCGGCAGGAAGTGGACCTCGGTATCGTCGTCGAGCTTCGTCATCAGGCCCTGACGCGTGGGCTGTTCACCGACGATTGCAGCCAGCCCCGGCTTGAGCCGGTCGTCCTCGACGATGAGCTCCTTCGTACCCGGGAACGCCTTCTCGAGGTTTTCGATCAGCTCACGCAGGTTCTTGCCCGGCACCCTGACCTGTGTCTTGCCGCCGGTCAATTTGCGCATGTTGTAGGGGACGAATACGTTCGCCAAGGCACGCTCCCTGCTCAGATCATACGATGCAGGAAGGCGTAGTTACCCCAAAGAGAAGGGCGGGGGACGTCCCCCGCCCTTCCATTATCGATTGCCAGGCTTGGCGCTTGCGTGCGCAGGCTACCTGCGGCCGCCCGCGTTCGCCTTCGACGAACCCGCTTCAGCCAGGGCCTCCAGGATCCGCCCCGGCTTCATCGGCGCCTGCCGGAACCGCACGCCGACGGCGTCGTAGATCGCGTTGGCGATCGTTGCCACGGGCGGGACGATCGGCGTCTCGCCTACGCCCCTCACGCCGAACGGGTGGATCGGGTTCGGCACCTCCACGACGATCGTCTCGATCTTCGGAAGGTCGAGGGTCGTGGGCATCCGGTAGTCGAGGAAGCTGGAGTTCGCCATGCGGCCGGCGTCGTCCATGAAGTACTCCTCGTTGAGCGCCCAGCCGATGCCCTGGACCGCGCCGCCCTGCATCTGTCCCTCGACGTACGACGGGTGGATCGCCCGGCCGGCGTCCTGGA
>JACPRT010000210.1 GCA_016189845.1 Chloroflexota bacterium
CAATGGCGCCGCGGTCGCCACGCCGGGCCAGCAGGTGGTGAGCGATGAGCGAAAAGACCTCGAGCGTGCTCAGATAGCGCCCGGTCTCGTCGATCACACCCAGCCGGTCGGCGTCGCCGTCGAGCGCGAGCCCCAGGTCGGCGCGCTGGGCGCGGACCGCGTCCGCAAGCTGCTTCAGGTTCGAGGCGACCGGCTCAGGCTGGGCGAAGCCCGGGAACGCCGGATTGCGCTCGCCGTGCAGTTCGACAACCTGAAGGTTGCCGCCCTGCAGCACTCGCGGCAGATACCCCGCGCCGGCGCCGAACATGGAATCGACGACCACTTTCAGGCGCGCCTGCCGGAAACGTCTGATGTCGAGCAAACGCTCCATTTGCGACATGAAAGGCGGCGTCGGGTCGAATTTCGTGACCATACCCGAACGCAGAGCATCGGCGATCCTGGTCCGCCTGACCGGTGAAGCGCCGGTGAGGACCTCCCCGATGCGCTTCTCCAGCCTCGAAACCATGTCTGGCGGAGCGCTGTTGCCAAGAGGCGTCTTGACTTTGAACCCGTTGTAGCTGCCCGGGTTGTGACTGGCCGTTATGAAGGCGCCGCCGCCAGCCTTCAGACGCGTGACGGCGAAGCTACCGGCGGGTGTGGGCGTCGGCCGGTCGACGAGGTGGACCTTGATGCCATTAGCCGCGGCGACTTCTGCGGCGGCATCCGCAAATCGTTCGGAGGCGAAGCGGGTGTCGTACGCGACGACGAGCCCCTTGCCGGCTTCGCCGGAGGACTTCATCTCGTCGGCCAGGCCCTGGGCGCAGGCGCGGACGTTGTCGAATGTGAAGTCTTCGGCGATGATGGCCCGCCAGCCGTCGGTCCCGAACCGGATCGCCCTGACGGCGGCAGGCTCTGCCATCACTATGCGGTCCCCGCCCTCGCCGGCGTAGCGGTGACGGACTTCGTGGCCTTACGCAAGCCCTCGACCTTTTTCAGCCGTTCCCACGGCAAATCGAGGTCGGTGCGCCCAAAGTGACCGTAGGCGGCCGTCTGCTTGAAGATCGGCCTGCGCAGGTCGAGGTCACGGATGATCGCGCCGGGCCGGAGGTCGAAATTGTCCTGGACGAGGCGGGCGATCTGTTCGTTCGGCACCCTTCCGGTCCCGTACGATTCCACCCATATCGACAGCGGACGTGCCACGCCTATCGCGTAGGCGATCTGGACCTCCAGGCGGTCGGCCAGGCCTGCGGCCACGATGTTCTTGGCAACCCAGCGCGCGGCATAGGCGCCTGAGCGGTCCACCTTGGTCGGGTCCTTCCCAGAAAACGCGCCGCCGCCGTGACGGGCGCTCCCGCCATAGCTGTCGACGATGATCTTGCGGCCCGTCAGCCCGGAATCGCCGTGGGGCCCGCCGATCACGAAACGCCCGGAAGGGTTCACGTAGTACCGCGTATTCCGATCGAGAAGGTCGGACGGGACAACGGCCTTGATCGCGTGCTCGACCATGTCGGAGGTGATCTGCCCGTTCGTCACCGACGGGTCATGCTGCGTGCTCACGAGGACCGTGTGAACCCGTATCGGCCGGTGGTCGGTGGAGTACTCGACGGTCACCTGCGCCTTCCCGTCGGGACGAAGCCACTTGATTGCGTTGGTCTTTCGCAGTTCCGCGAGGCGCCGGGTGATCCTGTGCGCAAGCGATATCGGCAACGGCATCAGCTCTGGCGTCTCGCTGGTCGCGTAGCCGATCATCATCCCCTGGTCGCCGGCCCCTAGCTCTACGGCCTTGGTCGTCTCGCCCCGGACCTCCAGCGCGACGTCCACTCCCGCCGCGATGTCGGTCGACTGCTTGCCGACCGCGTTCAGCACAGCGCACGAGTTGCCGTCGAACCCGAACGCCACGTCGTTGTATCCGATCTCGAGGATCGTCTTGCGTGCGACCGAAGCGATGTCGATCTGCGCCCTGGTCGTGATCTCGCCGAATACAAGGCACAGACCGGTCGTCACTGCGCATTCGCAGGCGACGCGTCCCATCGGGTCCTGCGCCATCACTGCGTCGAGGACCGCGTCGGAGATCTGATCGCAGATCTTGTCCGGATGTCCCTCGGTGACCGATTCCGAGGTCAGTAGATACGTGCCGGTCCCCATGTTCTTCCCTTCCCTAAACCGTACCCGATTCCCAGCTCGCAAGATACTTCGCCTGCTCGTCGGTGAGCGTGTCGAACCCCATCTTCATGGAATTCAGCTTGAGCCGCGCGATCTCACGGTCAAGCTCCTGCGGCAGCCGGTAGACACCGGGCTTCAGCTTGCCGTGGTTCTCGACGATGTATTCCGCGCCGAGGGCCTGGTTGGCGAAGCTCATGTCCATCACGCTTGGCGGATGACCTTCTGCCGCAGCCAGGTTGATCAGCCGCCCCTCGCCCAGGAGGAAGACCTTGCGCCCGTCTTCCAGAGAATACTCGTCGACGAACGGGCGTACCCGGCGCTTCGTCTCGGCCATCTCTTCCAGTGCGTCGATGTTGATTTCCACGTTGAAATGCCCGGAGTTGGCGACCACCGCCCCGTCCTTCATCCGGTCGAAGTGCTGTGCGTCGATCGCGTGCTTGCCGCCGGTCACCGTGACAAAGATGTCGCCGACCTTCGCGGCCTCGTCCATCTTCATGACGACGTGGCCGTCCATGACGGCCTCGAGCGCCCGTACCGGGTCCACTTCGCACACGACCGTGTGTGCGCCCATGCCCTTGGCCCTCGAGGCGAAGCCGCGGCCGCACCAGCCGTAGCCGACCGTGACCACCGTCTTGCCCGTGATCAGCATGTTCGTCGCGCGTATGATCCCGTCGAGCGTGCTCTGACCCGTCCCGTACCGGTTGTCGAACATGTGCTTCGTGTCGGAGTCGTTGACCGCCACGATCGGGAATTTGAGCTTCCCCTCGGCCGCCAGCGCCCGCAGCCGGATGATTCCGGTCGTCGTCTCCTCCATCCCGCCGATGACGCCCTCGATGAGGTCCTGGCGTTCACCATGCAACAGGGCGACGAGGTCTGCGCCATCGTCCATGGTCAGTTGCGGCTTGAACTCGAGGGCGGACAGCAGGTGCCTCTTGTAGGTCGGCCCGTCTTCGCCCTTGATCGCGAAAGTCGGCACGCCGAGCGTCACCAGATACGCAGCGATGTCGTCCTGTGTCGACAGCGGATTCGAAGCGCACATACGCAAGTCGGCGCCGCCGGCCTGCAGGGCCAGGACCAGGTTGGCGGTTTCAGCCGTGATGTGCAGACAGCCCGCCATACGGATGCCGCGCAGCGGGCGCTCCTTCTTGAAGCGATCGCGGATCGTCCGCAGCACGGGCATCTCGCGTTCCGCCCATTCCGCGCGAAGTTCCCCTTCATGCGCGAGCCCGGGGTTTTTGATGTCGAACGCAGTCGCGGAGCGCGTGGTCACTGATATCTCCTTGACAACTGATATCTCCTGGCTGTTGAGGAACGGCGCCTGTTCACGCCGTTCGTGCGGTGAGCGGCAAGCCCTGGCCGCCCCCCAGCGGGTGAAAGCGGGTCAGCTCGACGAACGCATTGAACCGTGCGTTGATTTCGGTGGTCTTGAGCGAGTTCAACCTTCCGACCCCGAAATCTTCGACCGTGAACGATGCCATGACCGAGCCCGCGACCGCTGCGCGACGCATGGCCTCGGCCCCGGTGTCGTCGACTGCCGCCAGGTAGCCCATGAAGCCGCCGGCGAATGAGTCGCCGGCGCCCGTCGGATCGACCACCCGGGCGAGCGGATAGGCAGGCGCGGCAAACGTGAAATCCTTGTGGAACACCACGGCGCCGTATTCGCCTCGCTTCACGACGAGCGCCTTGAGTCCACGCTTCAGGAGCGCACCCGCGGCCCCGACGAGCGACCGCATGCCAGTGAGCTGCCGTGCCTCGGCCTCGTTGATCATGAGGACGTCCACCTTCTCGATCAGCTCCAGCAGCCGGGGCCTGGCAATCTCGATCCACAGGTTCATGGAATCGCACGCCACCAGTTTCGGCCGGGACGACATCTGGTCGAGCACCGCGTGCTGGAGGTCCGGGGAGATGTTAGCGAGAAACAGGTACGGTGCGCGGCGATGGGACTCGGGCAGCGCAGGCTTGAACTTCTCGAACACATTGAGCCGGGTTTCGATGGTGATGGCCGCGTTCATGTCCTCGGTGTACTGGCCTTTCCATCGAAAGGTCTCGCCGGCATTGGTCTCGAGCCCGGTCGTGTCGACGCCATGTTCTTCGAGCAGGTGAAAGTCCTGGCGGGCGAAGTCCTTGCCGACGACCGCCACCAGCCCCACCGGTGTGAAGTAGCTGGCGGAGATGGAGAAGTAGGTAGCGGATCCTCCCAGCTGGTGCCGGTTCGACCCCTCGGGCGTCTGCACGGAGTCGTACGCGACCGACCCCACGACGAGGATGTTCATCTAATACTTCTGACCACTAATGCTTCGAACTACTTCTCGCGCCCCTTCGACGAAGGCAGCCCCTTGTCGATCCATGCCTGAGTGCCCTCGTCGATGTTGTAGAGCCGGGACGAATCGGCCCCCATGGCGGCTGCGTATTCGCACGCCAGCCCGCTCCTGGCGCCCATGGCGCAGATGAACAGGAGCTTCCCTTGCTTCGGAAGCTCGTCGTACCTCGGAATCACTTCGTCGACCGGTATCCAGAGCGCGCCCCTGACGTGGCCGGCCTCGTACTCGTCGGGCCTGCGGACGTCGATCACGTGGGCGTCGCCCTTCTTCACGAGCGCGTTCGCCTCGTCGGCGGTCACGCGCGTGTAGGGTTCGCCCTGAACTTTCCTCGCCATGTCTGTTTTCCTCTACAGGTACTTGTCGATGAGGAGCGCAAGCTCCTTGCGCCTTGCTGGTGGGATCCGTTCGGGTGCCGTGATGATCGCGCCACGGAGCGCGTTAGCACAGTCGCATGGTCCGAACGGTTCGTCGCCCGTAGCTAATTCGTATACCGCCTTGCGCGCGGACGCAACATTTCGTTCCAGATTGGCCACCACCGTCTCGACGCTCACAGCCTCCTCCGTCGGATGCCAGCAGTCGTAGTCGGTCACCGCGGCCATCACGGCATAGCAGAGCTCCGCTTCACGGGCGAGCTTGGCTTCCGGCAGCGCAGTCATCCCGATCACGGATGCGCCAAGGTTTCGGTATAGCAGCGACTCCGCCCGCGTCGAGAAGGCCGGTCCTTCCATCACCACATACGTGCCGCGCCCGTGGACTCGTGCGCCCGCACGTGAGAGGGAAGTCTCGATCCTCGAGCTGAGAGCCGGGCAGAAGGGGTCGGCGAAACCGACGTGGGCGACTATGCCGTCCCCGAAGAACGTGGAAGGGCGTGCCCTCGTGCGATCGATCAGTTGGTCCGGGACGATGAAGTCGAGCGGCCTTATGTGTTCCCTCAGGCTTCCGACCGCGGATACGGAGGTCACCCGTCGGACGCCCAGCGACTTCAGCGCCCATATGTTTGCCCGCACCGGCACCTCGGTTGGCGATAGCCGATGTCCGCGGCCGTGCCGTGGCAGAAACGCCAAGGCCCGACCTGATAGCTCGCCGGTCACGATCGCATCGCTCGGGTGACCGTACGGAGTGTCGATCTCGACCTCACGTAGCCGCGCAAGACCGTCGAAGCGGTACAGGCCGCTGCCGCCGATGATTCCGATCTCGGGTCTGGGGACTGCCATCGCCGCCTTCAACAAACGAGCTTCACGCCAGCTTTGGGCGGGAAGCTCGCAGGGCCACTCTCAAAGGATGGTCGAGGGGGTATACTTCAAGCAAGACTCCGAATTATATCGGGGTCGCCCGATCCGGGGCGTCGAGAAGAGTCCCCGGCCCCGATTACATCGGGGGGCGTCTGCAGGCAACCCGAAGCAACTCACGACCGGTCCGGTCGCGCACCGCGAAATCGTTCTTGACACTGCTTCGTCGCCCTGCCTACACTAAGGGTTCGCCCCGGCGAGAACGGTGGCGTTCGCACCTTAACAACTGAA
>JACPRT010000216.1 GCA_016189845.1 Chloroflexota bacterium
GCGAATACCTGGTCCATCGAATAGATCGGTCCGCACGGGCAACCGGCGTCGTTGAGCAACGCGATCCAGTGCTGGCTCCCTTTCGTGATCGTGATCTTCGAAATCGCTGCGTTCATGTCCGCGCGGTTCTTTGACCGCAGCGCCGCTGTTTTGAATCGCTCGTCGTTTGCCAGCTCCGGCGCGCCCAGCGCCGTGCAGAACCGCTCATACAGCGCCTGACCCGCCACTGCGATATTGATGAAGCCGTCGGCGGTCGGGAATACGCCGGTCGGAATGCTCGTCGGGTGGTCGTTGCCGGCGCTCACCGGTACCTCGCGGTCCTTCAGATAGCGGGCCGCCTGGAAGTCGAGCATCTGTATCTGCGCCTCGAGCAGCGACGTCTTGACCCACTGTCCCTTTCCGGATGTCTCCCGTTCCAGGAGCGCGAGCAGCACGCCCTGAGCGCAGAACATCCCCGCGCAAAGGTCGGCGATAGGTATACCGACCCGCATCGGTCCCGCGCCGGGCTGGCCGGTGATCGACATGAGGCCGCCCATCCCCTGGGCTATCTGGTCGAGGCCGGGACGCGAAGCGTAAGGACCGTCCTGCCCGAATCCCGAGATGCTCGCGAGGACGATGCGCGGATTGATCTTCGCCAGCGTTTCGTAGCCGGCGCCGAGGCGGTATTTGACATCGGGACGGAAGTTCTCGACGACGACATCGGCCTTCGCAACCAGCCTGTGGAAGATCTCCTTTCCGTCTGGGGTCTTGAGGTCCAGAGTCATGGATCGCTTGTTGCGGTGCAGGTTCTGAAAATCGAATCCGTCGCGCGGGCCCCCGAGCGGTTCCTGGTCATCGGGCGGCGCCTCGACCTTGATCACGTCGGCGCCCCAGTCCGCGAGCTGGCGCACGCAGGTAGGCCCTGCCCGCACGCGGGTGAGGTCCAGTACCGTGAATCGTGATAGCGGCATATCGGAAGTTTGCACGGGGGTAAAACCTAACCGATTCCGAACCCAATCTCAACCGAGGCGCGACCGTCCCGCAATTGTCCTCTACCCGATCGCGACCCCAACATGCACCCGCGGATGAGGAGGGACCTGGTGCGCCGAGTCCTGATCGTCGACGACAACGAGGACGTCCGGGCCGTGCTCCGGGCGATGCTCGAGGACGCCGATTACGAGGTCGCGGAAGCGGCCGATGGCCCGGAAGCGTTGAGCTTCGCCCTCCAACGCCGTCCCAACGTGATCCTGCTGGACCTTCAGTTGCCTCCGGATGGAGGTTTCGAAGTTCTCGAGCAGATCATGAAGACGGTCTCCCTCCGGAAGGTGCCGGTCATCATCGTGACGGGGTCGATCGACGACGACGACCTGCGCACGGCCAAGAAACTGGGCGCCTGGGACTACGTGAACAAGCCCTGGGCGATCGGCGAGGTCGAAGCGCGTGTGAGGTTGGCGCTCCAGGTGGCGGACGCTGCCGGTCCGACGCCATCCGAACCCGAGGAGAGTCCGGCGCGCGACGACACCGCAACCCGCAAGAAGAGGCAGTCCGCACGTGCGCCGGAACGGGCCCCGCACGGGTAAACTTCGCATGCATGAACTGCTGCCAGTGCCAGGGTATCGAACAGGTCTTCAACGCGAAGGTCGCGGCGCGTGAGCTGCGCGCCTATCGCAAGAAGGGGCCCCGCAAGACCACGCGCCTGCTGATCGATGCCCTCAAAGCTGAGGGAGTCGACGGCCTGACCTTGCTGGACATCGGCGGCAGCATCGGGAAGATCCAGCATGAACTGCTCGACGCCGGCGCCGCGCGCGCTCTCATTGCTGCCACTCGGCTGCACGACCGTGCGGACCTAGACCAGCAGGCGCGGTGGCGCCCGGCCCCCACCGAGCATGCCGAGGCTTGAAGCTGATGGAGGCGTCCGAGTGCCCTGGGACCCAGGCCAGTACCTGAAGTTCGCGGATCAACGCCTGCGGCCAGCGATCGACCTCCTCAATCGCATCGATATGGCAGAGCCCCGCGAGGTCTATGACCTCGGTTCGGGAACCGGCAACGTGACCCGGTTTCTGAAGCAGCGTTGGCCCAATGCCCACGTCACGGGCGTCGATGGATCGGCCGAGATGCTGGCGAAGGCGACGGTGGCGTTGCCGGAGATCAGCTGGGAACAGGCTGACCTGTCCTCGTTCCGCCCTCCCAGGCCGGCCGACCTGCTCTACTCAAATGCCGCGCTCCAGTGGCTGGGCGACCATAAGAGCCTGTTTCCGGCGCTGGTATCAACTCTGGCGCCCGGCGGAGTTCTGGCCGCTCAGATGCCCCGAAACTTCCTCGCGCCGTCTCACACAGCGATAGCTGAAGCCGCTCGAATGGGTCCCTGGCGGGGGAAGATCGAGCCGCTCCTGCGGTCCAGTCCGGTTTCGGAGCCTGGCTTCTACTACGACCTGCTGGCCCCGCGAACGGCCCAGCTGGACATCTGGGAGACCGAATACCTGCAGGTGCTGGAAGGCGAAAACCCGGTCAAGGAATGGACCAAGGGCACCTGGCTGCGGCAGTTCCTCGACGCCCTCCATGAACCGGAGCGCAGCGGGTTCGAAGCGTGCTACGCCGAGATTGTCGCCCGCGCCTACCCGCGCCGCGCCGACGGCCGGACGCTGTTCCCGTTCAGGCGCCTCTTCATCATCGCCCGCGTCTAGGAGCCGGACCCTTCCCGGTCACCCGGAAGGCAGGTGCTTCTCGAAGAAGCGCTGCCAGTTTCGGTACATGATGTTTTCGATGTCCGGGAGCTTGTACCCGCGTCGCTCCAGGATCGGCACGAGCTTCAGGTAGTCGGCCACCGTGTCGACGTCGGCAGGCGCACCCTCGGCGCCTCCCTGCCCGTCGGTATCGCCGCCTATCGCCGAATGAAGCGAGTTTCCGGCAAGCTGGTTCACATAGTCGATGTGATTCGCCGCATCTTCCAGAGTCACGTCCTCGCGTGTGAAGTAGTCGGTGCGCTTCATCGGCTTGCGACCGGACCAGTCCTTCTCGACCTTGTCCGTCAGCATCCAGGTGTCCATCGAGGTCCCGATTACGCCGCCGCGCTCGATCACCGCCTTCAGGATGTCGTCCGGGTGCTGCCGCTCGCCGGGCACGAGCGCCCGGCAGTTCTGGTGGCTCGCAAGGATCGGCCCGGTGAAGATCCCAAGGGCCTCCCTGACACAGCGGTCGGACGTGTGCGTCACGTCGAGGATCATGCGCAGGTTGTCCATCTTCTTCAGCAGCGCTGGTCCGTTCTCGTAGAGCCCCTCGTTCACTCCGGTACCGGTGCCTCCGCCATATCTGGCGGGGCCGTAGTGGCCGATGCTGATCACCCGCAATCCGAGGGCGTACCACTCCGGAAGCTGGTCGGGCCACAGAACAGGATCGGAGCCTTCCATGCCGAGGACGAATCCCACGGGCAAACGGCTGGTTTCCTCCGCCTGCTCCCATGTCTTGACATGCGTCGCGACGTCGCCGCGGGTTCGTAGGATCCGCGCCTCGCCACGTGTCTCGAGGATCCGGTAGTAGGCGGCTTGCCCCACTCCGCGGGCATACGCAAGGTCGTCGCTGCGGGGTCCATTCGGCATGATCGAACCTTGCCGCCACTGGTCGACCACGATCTTGACCAGGGCCGCCGCCACGCGGCCTCGCCTCATTTCGGGGAGCGAAGCCATTGTCTGCGTATCGCTCCAGTGCGGAGAACCCCCGGCGATCGGAGGCGCCTTTCGGACCTCATCTATCGGCCTGGTCAGATCGCGGTTGGACGCCACGGCCAACGCCATCGGGTAGTCGCCATCGAATACCAGCATGTTCAGAATCCCCTGTCCCTTGATCAGCTCCGCGGGAAAGCCGCGACTGCCGGATGATATCTCGCGGGCGAGCGCAAAGGGGGATACTAATCAAGAGGTGCACCGTGCAACACGTCTTCTCCGGCAATCCCTTCGACCGGGCCGAGGCCGAACGCCGGGACCCGAACTGGATCGAACAGGCGATGCGCCGGCCCGGCACCCGCATCCTTCCCCTGTGGAAGTTGAACGTGCTGATTTCCAGGAATTCCGCTCCTGCCCTGGGGTGGTTAGGCCCGGAGCTCCTGGACCGTGTGTCTAAGCAGTGCCCAACCCCCGTGCTGCTCGGGCTTCGCGACGGCGTGGCGCACTTCACGGTCGATGTGTCCGGAATCGAGGACCCTGCGAGCCTCGGATTGGAGTCCGGTTTCAAATTCGAAGAAGCCCGGGCCGCGGCCGCGGACGTGAGCGCGCAGGAGACCGGCATCATCGCCCAGGCCAAGGCCCAGATCGACTGGCATGTGCGCCACCGCTTCTGCAGCGTCTGCGCCACCGAGACGGTCGCCGAGCGAGGAGGACTGCAACGGCATTGCCTCAAGTGCAGCGCCCTGCATTTCCCTCGCACCGATCCGGTGGTCATCATGCTGGTGCACAAGGGGGACCGATGCATCCTGGGCCAGACCAGGGCCAGGGCTGCGGCCGGGTTCTATTCCTGCCTCGCGGGGTTCATGGACCAGGGCGAGTCGATCGAAGAGGCGGTCCGCCGCGAGGTGCGTGAGGAGGCGGGGCTGGAACTGGCCGAGATCCGCTACCACTCGTCGCAGCCGTGGCCATTTCCGTCCTCGCTGATGATCGGTTGCCACGCCGAGGCCGCCACCGAGACGATTCACTTCGATTCTGAAGAGATGACCGACGTCCGTTGGTACAGCCGCGAGGACGCGCTGGCGGCGCTGAACGGCAAGCACCCGTCGCTCAAGGTACCCGGACCGATCGCGATCGCCCACCACCTGATCAAGGCATGGGCCACAAGGGATGTCCGTTGACACGGGCATTTCGGGGGCGTAGGTTTCGGCTGCCCCGATCGCCGATCGGTTCCACTGTCACTGAGCGAGCAATGTGGAGGCCCTGATGCCCAGCTATCTCGCGCTTGTGTACTGGACGGAACAGGGGATCAAGAGCGTCAAGGAC
>JACPRT010000217.1 GCA_016189845.1 Chloroflexota bacterium
CATGAAAGTCAAGGCATCGGTAAAGCCACGCTGCCCGAGCTGCAAGGTCGTACGGCGGCACGGGACAGTGCGCGTGCTCTGCACTTCAAACCGTCGTCACAAGCAGCGGCAAGGCTAGGAACTGAAAATGGCTCTCGTAGCTGGCGTAAACATCCCGGACAACCTCCACGTCGAGTTCTCGCTTCAGAAGATCTACGGCGTCGGGCCGACGCAGGCGAAGAAGGTCCTCGCAGCTGCCAGCATCTCCACGAACCCCCGGGTGAAGGAACTGACCGAGGACGAGTTGAGCCGGATCCGGGCCGCCCTGGACCGCAACGGCCACGCGATCGAGGGTGACCTCCGCCGCGAGGTACAGATGAATATCCGCCGCCTGATCGACATAGGTTGCTACCGCGGTCTGCGGCATCGCCGCGGCCTGCCGGCCAGGGGCCAGCGTACCCGCACGAACGCGCGGACCAAGCGCGGCGGGCGCCGCACGATAGCCGGCAAGCGGCGCACGGTCGCAAAGAAGTAGGGAGCACATGGCAAGGAACCGGACTCGCAAGCGAGAGAAGAAGTACGTGCCGCAGGGCCGCGCGTACATCAACGCGACGTTCAACAACACGGTGATTACGCTCACCGACATGAACGGCGACGTTCTTTCGGGCGGCAGCGGCGGAGCGGTCGGATTCAAGGGGTCCCGCAAGGGGACCGCGTTCGCTGCGCAACGCGCCGCCGAAGAAGCCGCCCGAAAGGGGATGGAACACGGCCTGCGCACCGTCGAAGTCCTCGTCAAGGGCCCGGGCGCCGGGCGCGAGTCCGCGGTGCGTGCCCTCCAGGCCACCGGCCTGCGGGTGACAAGCATTCGCGATGTCACGCCAACGCCACACAACGGGTGCCGCCCGCCAAAGGAACGCCGGGTCTAGTCGCCCGGCATATTACGGAGCAAACATCAACTAATGGGTCGCTACACCGGACCGGTCTGTCGGCTGTGTCGCCGAATGGGCACCAAGCTGTTTTTGAAGGGTGAACGTTGCTTCACGCCGCGCTGTGCGGTCGAAAAGCGCCGCGCCCCACCCGGCGGTCAGAGCCGCGAAGGTTCCGGCCGGCGGCGCATCTCAGAGCACGGGATCCAGCTGCGCGAGAAGCAGAAGGGGCGCTTCATCTACGGCTTGATGGAAGCGCAATTTCGGAACGACGTCGAAGAGGCGACGCGCCTGAAGGGCTCGACCGGTCAGCGCCTGCTCGAGCTGCTCGAGCGCCGCCTGGACAACGTGGTGTTCCGGCTCGGATTTGCAGACTCGCGCGGCCAGGCGAGGCAGCTCGTCGGCCACGGCCATCTGCTGGTCAACAGCAGGCCTGTGAACATCCCATCGCTGACGCTCAAGGCTGGCGACATCGTCAGCTGGACGGAGCGTTCCGCCAAGGGTGCCTACTACAAGACCATGCTCGAGTCGCTGCCGAAACGGCCTGTGCCGCAATGGCTGGAGCTCGACAAGAACAACGTGACGGGCAAGGTGGTGACCGTGCCGACTCCCAGCGACATCGACACGTCGATCGATACCCGGCCGATCGTCGAGTACTACTCCCGGAGATAGGCCCCGGCGGGTCTTCCTGATAAACCCAGCAAAGAGAGCGACCGATGCTTGAGAACATGTATGGACTGCAACCGACCGCGGAAGAGGCCCTTCCGGCCGTGGTCGAGATACCTAAGCTACAGATCAACGTCGCCGAGACGACCGACACCTACGGCCGATTTGTCGCCGAGCCGCTCGAGCGCGGCTGGGGCATGACGCTCGGCAATGCCCTGCGGCGCACCCTGCTGAACTCGTTGCCGGGTACCGCCGTCACGTGGGTGAAGATCGACAGCGTCCTGCACGAGTACTCGACGATCTCCCACGTCAAGGAAGAGGTCGGCGAGTTGCTGATGAACATCAAGCAGGTACGCCTGCGGTCGCTGGCCAACCGGCCGGGTCGATTGCGGCTCGAAGTCGAGGGCGAGGGCGAAGTCCGCGCCGGCGACATCATGACGTCGTCGGATTTCGAGATCGTCAACCCCGAGCTGCACCTGGCGACCCTGGATTCGAACAAGTCCCGGCTGTCGATGGAACTGAACGTCGAACAGGGCACGGGGTACGTCCCGGCGTCGCACGAGACCGGCCTGCCGATCGGCGTCCTGCCGGTCGATGCCATCTTCAGCCCCATCCGCAAGGCCAACGTGAAGATTGAAGCGACCCGCGCCGGGCAACACACCAACCTGGAGCGGCTGGTCCTGGAAGTCTGGACCGATGGCACGATCTCGCCCATGGACGCGGTGCGGGTCGCGGCGAACCAGCTCATGGAGCGGTTCTACCTGTTCAGCAACCTCGAAAAGGAATCGGGCGCGGGGGACGGCGCTGCGGCGCTCGGCCTGGCCGCGGGCCCGTACAACACGCCTGTCGAATCGCTCGGGCTGTCGGCGCGCACGCTGAACTGCCTGAAGCGAGCGGGCATCAACCGCGTTGGCGAGGTACTCGCCATGCCGAAGAAGGATCTGTTGAAGATCCGCAACTTCGGGCAGAAGTCGCTCTCCGAGCTTTACGAGCGGCTCGAGGCGCTCGGTCTCATCAGTCCAGAGGCCGCTCGTGCCGCCGGAGAAGGCGTGGAGCACGAGGAAGGCGTGGAGCACGAGGAAGGCGAGGAGAAGGACGGGGATGAGGCATAAGGTTGCCGGCCGTCACCTGGGCCGGGAGACCGGCCCTCGCATGGCGCTCTACCGGACACTCGTGACGGACCTGCTCCGCCATGAGCGGATCACGACTACCGAGCCGAAGGCGAAAGAGGTCCGCAGCTTCGCCGAGAAGATGATCACCCACGGCAAGGACGGGACCCTTCACGCGCGCCGTGAGGCGGCTGCATTCATCACGGACCCGGTGGTCGTCGAACGCGTTTTTGGGGAGCTTGCCTCCCGCTACAAGGAGCGCAAGGGCGGCTATACCAGGCTCGTGAAGGTCGGCCCAAGGCGGGGCGACGCCGCGCCAATGACGTTGCTGGAGCTCGTGAAATAGCCTGATCTGACGATTCGAATGCGGATCGGGCTTGTGATCGAATATGAAGGGACTGATTTCCTGGGATCGCAACTGCAGTCCCGGGGACGGACGGTACAAGGGGAACTCGAAAGGGCACTGGAAGCGCTGTTCCAGACCGCAACAAGGGCACGGATGGCGAGCCGCACGGACACCGGCGTCCATGCCCGCGGGCAGGTCGCAGCATTCGACTTCGAGACCAGACTATCGATGACCACCATTCGCGACGCTCTCAACCACTACCTGCCGGGGGATATCGGCGTGCGCCACGCAGCGCGTGTCGCCGACTCCTTCGACCCGCGTCGCCATGCGATTCGTCGTGAGTACGTCTATACGATCAACGACAGCCAAGTGCCTTCGCCGATCGATCGCCGATTCGAGGCGCACGTGCGCGGGCCGCTGGACGTCGAAGCCATGGCCGGCGCGGCGCGCGGGCTGGAAGGGACCCACGACTTTGCAGCGTTCTGCGGCGGCGCCCTGCCCGTCGACGCGTCCACGGTCCGGCGGATGGACCAGGCGACCGTGTGCCGGGACGACCGGCACGTGCGGATCACATTCCTGGCCAATGCGTACCTGAATCAGCAGGTGCGGCGCATGGCCGGAGCTCTGATGCAGGTTGGTGCGGCAATGATGTCGCCCGAGCGCTTCGCCGCGTTCGTTTCGAAACCCGTGCGTGGCGATGCAAGGGTGGTCGCCCAGCCGCACGGTCTGTGTCTGACGAGGATCGAGTATCGAGGCGGCACTCCATCCGGGCTGCCCGCCCTCAATGAGGCGTGAGATGGTTACGAGACTGAGAAGCTACAACCCGAGCCAGGCCGAACTGCCCGCGGCCTGGCACGTTATCGATGCCGACGGCAAGGTCCTCGGCCGGCTGGCGTCGGACATCGCCGTGAAGCTGATGGGGAAGGACAAGCCGGGCTACGTCCCCCACCTGCTTGCCGGCGATTTCGTCGTCGTCACGAACGCTGCGAAGGTCAAGGTTACCGGCAAGAAGGCGGACCAGATCGTCTACGTTCGCCACAACCAGTACCCGGGTCACAGGAAAGAAGTCCCGTACGCGAAGGAAATGGCGAACCACCCGGCCCGCGTCGTAAAGCACGCTGTCAAGGGCATGCTGCCCAAGAACAAACTGGGGACGCAGATGCTGACCCGGCTGAAGATATACGCGGGTCCAGAGCATCCGCATTCGGCGCAGGTGCTGGGGCGCCGCTCGCAGGAACAGTCGAAACAATCCATGCCGGGCAGCCAGCCTGCCACTGGAGGAGCGTAGTTGGCCGAGCAACGTTACTACTACGGGACGGGCCGCCGAAAGACATCAGTCGCCCGGGTACGGGTGCTACCGGGCGCCGGCGGGATCATCATCAACGGCAAGCCGGCCGAAGAGGTGCTAAGCACCCCGACCTGGATGGCGGCGGCGCAGGCGCCCCTGAAGGCAGTCAAGATGCTCGGACAGGTGTCCGTGGTTGCAAAGATCGAGGGCGGCGGGACGGCAGGTTGGTCCGGGGCGTTGTCCCACGGCATCGCCCGCGCCCTGCTGTCCATGGACGAGAACCTGCGCCAGCCTCTGCGTTCCGGCGGATACCTCACCCGCGACTCCAGGGCCAAGGAAAGCAAGAAGTACGGTCTGAAGCGGGCACGCAAGGCGCCGCAGTACACCAAGCGCTAGCGCCCAATTTCGAGTACGCGGTTCAGGCCTGCGAGATCATCGAGGACGGCAACGCGGGCGCCGGGCGCCATCGATCGCGCGAGTCTGACGGCGGCGGCCGCGATCGGCGGGTCGATTTCAAGCAGAGCCAGTCCTCGCTCGGCCAGCAGGCGCGGGAGATCGGCGATCAAGGGGCCGACATAGCGCATTCCGTCGTCGCCGCCATCGAGGGCCGACCGTGGCTCGAAGCCCAGTTCCGGCTGCCGGCCGGCCAGGTCGCCGGAACGGATGTACGGCAGGTTGGCGACTACCACGTCGAACGTGCCGGACAGTGGTGATGCGAGGTCGCCCTGGTGGAAGCGGACGCGATTTTCCACGCGGTGCCTTGTAGCGTTTCCACGTGCGACCTCCAGGGCGCCGGCGGATACATCGACGGCGTGCACCTCCGCCCGCGACAACTCAAGCGCCAGGGTGATCGCGAGGATGCCACTGCCGGTGCCGACGTCTGCTACGCGCAAGGTTGTTCTACCGGGGGCGGAGAGCTGTCCGGCGAACGATTTGGCCCGTTCGACCAGAAGCTCGGTTTCCGGCCGCGGTATCAAGACTCGGGGGTCGACTGCGAATTCGCGGCCGTAGAATTGGGCGCCGCCGATGATGTAGGCCAGCGGCTCGCGCTGGGCCCGTCGATGGAGGTGCTCGACGAACGCCGGCAGGTGACCGGCAGGTGGCGGCGCTTCGGGGTTCGCGTACAACCAGGCAGAATCGATCGCAAACGCGTGGCAGAGGAGGACTTCCGCCTCCAAATCGGCATCGGCTACGCCGGCCTCACGCAGCTTGTCCCTGGCTTGCCTCAACAGCGCCGCGACTGTCTGGTCAGCGGGTGGCCGGCTGGGCACTGCGCTCGATGGC
>JACPRT010000213.1 GCA_016189845.1 Chloroflexota bacterium
ACGGTCGACCCGGGCGCCGCAGACCGGGAAGCGGTCAGGGGTGAAGCCGCGCCCGGGCGCCCGACCGCCCGGCGGACCGGCGGACGTGGCCGCGCCCGCAGCGTCATAGACACCGAATTTCTGCGCCAGGAGCTGCTGAAGTTCGTCGCGGTGACGCTTGTGCTCATTGCGGTCGTAGTCGTCGCCGCGATCTTCTACAAGTAGGCGCGGTCAACAGCCGGCGGCCTCGCCACCCTGCCCTAAAAAAAGCGGGAGTCTCGGTTGCCGCCGTCGAATAGACTGAAACCGTGACCACGACCGCTTCCCCAAGAGAACAGCTCGTCGAGCGGCTGGCATCCGTGCCGGTCCGCTGCGGCGTTTACCTGATGCGCGATGCCGGCAAGAACCTCCTGTACGTCGGCAAAGCATCGTCGCTTCGCGACCGCATGCGATCGTATTTCGGTACGCCGGCCGGCCTCGCGCCAAAAATCCGTGAGCTCGTCGCCCGCATCGCGGACTACGAGTACATCGTGACGGAGTCGGAGCAGGAGGCGTTGCTGCTCGAGAACAACCTGATCAAGCAGCACCAGCCCTACTACAACTCCAGGCTCCGTGACGACAAAACGTACCCGTACATCAAGATCGACCTGAAGGAGGAATTCCCGCAGGTCTATATCACCCGCCGGGCCGCCAACGACGGCGCGAAGTACTTTGGGCCTTTCGCGAGCGCGGGCAGCGTCCGAAAGACCCTCGATCTCATCAAGCGGCTGTTCCCCTACCGGTCATGCACGAAGGCGATCACCGGCACCGACGACCGGCCCTGTCTCGACTTCCACATCAGGCGATGTGTGGGCCCCTGCATCGGGGCGGTCGACCGCGCCGGGTACATGAACGTGATCGACGAGGTCGTGATGTTCCTGGAAGGCCGGACCCGGGACGTGGTCGCGGGCCTGAAGCAGCAGATGAACGAGGCGTCCGAATCCCTGCAGTTTGAACGGGCAGCCGCGCTCCGGGACCGGCTGCGGGCGATCGAGCGCGTCTACGAGGGGCAGAAGGTCGTCTCGCTGAAGAACGAAAACATGGACGTCGTCGCGGTGGCCTACGGCCGCAACGAGGCCTGGGTCGAGATCTTCTTCATTCGACAGGGGAGCCTGATCGGGCGCGACAACTTCATCATGGACGGGACCCAGGACGAGCCAGAAGCCGCAATCCTGTCGCAGTTCATCAAGCAGTTCTACGACTCGGCGTCGTACGTGCCGCCGCGCATCCTGGTCCCTGTGGAGGTCGACGACCACGAGGTGATCGCAGAGTGGCTCACCCGCAGGCGTGGCAGCGGCGTCCAGCTGCTCGTCCCCGAACGCGGCGAGAAGCGCCGGTTGCTGGAAATGGTCAAGGAGAACGCCCGGCACGGGCTCGAAAACCTGAAGGCCAAGTGGGCCGCCAACGACGACCTGATGCAGCAGGCCATGCAGGAACTGGGAGAAGCGCTGAATCTCCCCCGGCTGCCGCGCCGGATGGAGTGCTACGACATCTCACACATCCAGGGCACGAGCACCGTGGCCAGCATGGTCGTGTTCGAGGACGGCAAGCCGAAGAAAGCGCATTATCGCCGCTTCAAGATCAAGACCGTCGAGGGTAATGACGATTTCGCAAGCATGCGCGAGGTGCTGAGCAGGCGGTTTCGGCGCCTGCGGCAGGACGAGGCTGCTCGAGAATCACATCCGGGGGCGGAGGGCTCGAACGGCGCCGAAGGTGGCAAGGCGGCCGACGCCGACGACGGATTCAAGTGGGTCCCCGACCTCGTGCTGATCGACGGCGGCAAGGGGCAGCTCGGCGCCGCGGTTCAGGTGTTCCTCGAACTGGGCGTGAAAGACGTACCGCTCGCGAGCCTTGCAAAGCAGCAGGAGGAGATCTTCGTCCCGCAGACGCCGGAGCCGATACTCCTGCCCCGGAGCGCGCCGGCCCTCTTCCTGGTCCAGCGGATCCGCGATGAGGCGCACCGCTTTGCAGTGACGTTCCACCGCGACGTGCGCAAGAAGGCGTCGATCAAGTCGGCGCTCGACCTCGTCCCGGGCGTAGGGCCGAAGCGCAAGCGACAGCTGCTGCGTCAGTTCGGCTCGGTGAAGGCGATCCGGGAGGCTACTGTCGAGGAGCTGGCTTCCGCGCCGGGGATGACTCGAAAGCTTGCCGACACCGTTAAGCAGTACGTCTGACGTCCAGCAGTGCGTTTCTAATAGGGGCGAGGGGCTGATCGTGCGTGCCGTGAGGTTCGACGGCCCACGCTGCCTTCGTATCGACGAGATCGCGAGGCCAGCGGTGGCCGGGCCGGGCGACGCGGTGATTCGGGTTTCCACGGCGGCGATCGGCCCACTGGACCTGGAACGCTACGGCGGTCCGGACCCGTGGGGCTCGGTGACGCCCGGTGGCGCCTGCGCAGGGGTCGTGGAGGAGATCGGGCGCGACGTGCGGCGGTGGCGACTGGGCGATGTCGTGCTGGTACCGTCGGCGGTTCAGCCGACCGGCCCGGCGGGACCGGACCAGCCCGGCCAGAAAGCGGCGCAGCCTGTGCTGGGGCGTGACATCGCCGGGAGCCACGCCGGTTGGATCCACGTGCCCGCGGCCGACCTCAACCTGGTGTCGGTCCCCGACCCCTTGAACCTCGAGGCGCAGGCCGTCGTCGCGGCCGGCACATACGCGAGCGGTGACCTCGCAGCAGGGCTCCTCGCACCTTTGTCCCCTGCGACCATCGCCGTGGTCGGTTGCGATCCGTCCGCTCTGGCGTTCATTTCAGCGTGGTTCTCGAGAAAACCCGCCGGCGGGCGGGTCGTAGCCGCCGATTCATCGCCCGGCCGGGTCCTATTCGCGCGCCGTTTGGGCGCCGTCGGGGTCGTCGACCGCGGCGCCGGATCCGCGAGAGATGCGATTTTTCGCGCGGGCGAGTGCGATCGATTCGATGCGGTCGTGGTCGGGACCAGGATCGAGGGGGCGGCACTCGACCTCGCGGTCGATCTGGCGAACCAGAAAGGGCCGATCGTGAGTCTTGACCCGCCGGGGGCCGGTTGGTCGACGCCGGACCAAGCGCAAGTCACGGAAGGCCCGCGAGGACGGCGGATCATTTCGGCGGGTTATCCGTCCATTTCCCGGTTGGATGCCATGATCACGGCCATCCGGAAGGGTGCACTCGATCTCCTGCCCCTTGTGTCGCACACCTTTCCACTCGCGGAAGCGGCTTCCGCGTTCGAATCAGCATTTAAGCGGGAGCGCGGCGTTCTGAAGGTGCTTCTGAAACCCTAGCCGGACACCGGGCCCTGCATCTCGGCGGCGCGTCGCCGCAGCAGATCGGCCGCCAGTTCGAGGTTTCCCGGGGTTTCCGGGAGCGACAGCCGGCCGCCCGAAAACGAGAGCTCGATTCCGGCGGATTGCGTCGGAGCCGGCAGCGTCGGCGGCGAAGGGCGCAGGCCGCCCCGGCCGCCATTGGCCGGAAATGCGTCGGCCAGGAGTCGTTGGACCTGTGGCAGCGCCGAATGGATCCGGCCCGCGTCGGCGCCGGTGATCTCGGCAAGCATCAGCGCGAGGTCCGTCCGGCGGGGCGCGGAATCCGGCGACCTGCCGGTTATCTCCTTCAGCAGGGGCATCGCTCGCGCCGCCTCGATCATCGCCGCATCGAGTTCCTCGCCTGGTTTCGCCCTGGCAAGGCGCATGCCTCCGGAGGTGAGCCGGATCGTTCCCCGGCCTTCGGCGAGCCCCCACAGCCGGAGCGATGCGATCACCGCCGCGAACCACCCCCCGCGGCTATTCAAGCCCGTCACCCCGGCAAACGATTCCCTTGAGAACGACGGTCCGTACGCCCGGTGCGCCTTTTGCACCGCCGCTGCGGCATCAGCCAGGGACAGGTCGGGGACTGCGTACCCCCCGATGCGAATCACGTTTCGGATCCCTCCAGACATGCCGCGAATAGCCATCAGGCCCGTGCCAGTCGTTTTCGCCGGAGAGTTGCCGACGTTACGCCGTCGATGCGCCGGATGCAAGGCGCATCGACGGCAACTTTTGCCGGCACCTGTCTCGGCCCGGTCAGGGAGCCCAACCGCCGGCCGGGAGCGCCTCACGAACGGCTCCATCGTGAAGCGTGTGGATGTATACACGGTTCCGGATCGCGGATTTCGGAGCGTGTAGGCCTACCGGTACCGGATAGAACCGCGGGCCTGGCAATGGCCTGCGCACCGGGTCCCGAAGGGCGGACGGCGGCTATACTGCCGGCGATGTGCCAGTGACCCCAACGCCAGTGACCCCATCGCCCGTGGACCCATCGACGGAGACCCCCCGCTTGAAAATCACCGAGATCTGCACCTACCACGCACATGACGGATCGCGAAACAACGTCTTCCTGCAGGTGATGACCGACGAGGGGATTGTCGGAGTCGGCGAGCCCTATTCGATCGGCCCGGACGAGGGCATCCTCGGGACGATCGAGAACATGAAAGCCTGGTTCGTCGGCCAGGACCCGTCGAGGATCGAGTGGCTGATGCGGCGGGCGAAGAACACGATGCGTTTCCCGCTCGGGCAGGTCGCGTGGTCGGCCCTGTCCGGTATCGAACACGCGCTGTGGGACATCGCGGGGAAGGCCGCCGGCGTGCCGGTATACAGGCTGCTGGGCGGGGCCGCCCGCGAACGGGTCCGTGTGTATCACGGTATCCATGGCGAGACGCCCGCGTCATGTGGCGAGGACGCCCTCGCCCGGCAGGCGGAAGGCTACACAGCATTCAAGATGTCGCCCTACGGTCCGGGCTGGACGGAGAAGCCGTGGCGCTTCGTCGTCCGCCACGCCGCAGAACGGGTCGAAGCCGTGCGCCGGGCGGTCGGCGACGGCTCCGAAATCGCGATCGACATCCATGCGACGTTACGTGAGCCGGGTAAGGCCCGTGAGATCATCGAAGCCATGGCCCCGTACCGCCTGCTCTTCGTAGAGGAACCAGTGAGGCCCGATGCGGTCGAGTCCACCGCCCGCCTGCGGCGAGAGACACGCGTCCCCATAGCGACGGGCGAAAACCTTTACGGCATCGCCCGGTTTGCCGAGCTCCTCGACGCCGACGGCGCCGACATCATCCAACCCGACGTCCTTTGCTGCGGGGGCCTACTGGAGCTGAAGAAGATCTGCGCGATCGCGGAGGCGCACTACGTGACGGTGGCGCCCCACAACCCGCTCGGCCTGCTGTCGACGGCGCTGAGCGTCCACCTGGCAGCGACGGTCAACAACTTCCTCATTCTCGAATTCCACAGCGAGCACAAGCGCCCGAAGGCGCGGTTCGTCGACGAGCCGTGGGTGCCGCGAAATGGCTATTTCGACCTTCCGACGAAGCCAGGAATCGGCATGGAACTGAACCTCGACGCGATTAAGGCCAGTCCCACGAAGCACTGGAACCGGGGCTTCCCGCAGCACGCCGACGGCTCTCCTGCGTTCATCTAGAGAAAACGCCAACCGACGTCATCCGACGAGAGGCAACGGCTGAGGATACCCAATGAAGATCACGAAGATCGAGGCCCTGGTCGCCGGGCTGGAGAGCCGCAACCAGGTGTTCGTCCGCACCCACACCGACGAGGGAATCCACGGGATCGGCGAGGCCTACAGCATCGGCCCGGACGTGGCGACGGTGAACTGGGTCGACTACTTCGCGGAGCAGTTCGTGGGCCAGGATCCGACCCGGATCGAGTACCTGTGGGCGCTGGGCTACCAGGGGGCGAGGTTCCCGATCGGGTCCTCAGGCATGGCCGCCCTGTCCGGCATCGAACATTCGCTCTGGGACATAACCGGCAAGGCGCTGGGTCTCCCCGTCTACAAGCTACTCGGCGGCGCGGTCCGCGACCGCGTCCCGGTCTACCACGGGGTACATGCCGACGAGCCATCGGAGCTGGCAGACGACGCCCTCGGGAAGATCGCGGCAGGCGGCTTCCGGGGCGTCAAAACGAATCCCCTGGCCAGCGACTGGCGTGGACAGACGTGGAACGATGCTGTGAAGAAGAGCCGGGCCCGCCTGGAGGCGCTGCGAAATGCCGTCGGACCCGACGTCGACATCGGCCTGGACGCGCATGCCGCGGTGTGGGAGCTGCCCAGGGCGCTAGATCTGGCGGACTCCCTGACGGAGTACAGGCCATTTTTCATGGAGGAGCCCCTTCGGATGGAGAACAGGCACGCGATGGCCGAGTTGCGGAAGAAGATGCCCTTCCCGCTCGCCACCGGCGAGTGCCTCTACACGAAGTTCGAGTTCGAGGAGTTGATCCGCAGCCAGGCGGCCGATATCCTGCAACCCGACGTCTGCATCTGCGGTGGCCTGATGGAGATGCGGAAAATCGCCGCCAATGCGGAGGCCCATGACGTCGTCGTGGCCCCTCACAACCCCCTGGGGCCGCTGGCCACGATCATCAACACCCACTTCTCCGCGGCGACGACGAACTTCCTGATCCTCGAATACCGGGAGCCGAGCGCTATCGAAAAGTCGCTCGTGACAGAGACGCTCAAGCCGAAGCACGGGTACCTGGAGATCCCGACCCGTCCCGGCTGGGGCATCGACCTGGTCGACGAGGCGATCAAGAAGCACCCGTACAAGAAGGCATGGCACCGCGGCGACCGCTTCTACCCCGACGGCGCCGTCGGCTACATCTAGGGACGACCCGAGAGAACTCGGCCTTTGAACTCTGACCACGACCTGATGCCGGTCATGTCGATGACTGATCCGGCCAACCTTGCCATCGCACAGGACCTCCTGAAACGGCACGGGATCCCCAGCTTTCTCCGAGGCGAAACCCATACGTGGGCGATTGGAACGCCCGTGCCTCTGCCATTCCACCCGGCCATGGGG
>JACPRT010000214.1 GCA_016189845.1 Chloroflexota bacterium
CTTGGCGGCAAATATGAATTCAGCGCGGTCAACCGCCGCAAGGTAGCGGGAGTGCCGTGCCTCCAGGCAGACGTCGCTGATTACGAAGCCATCCGGCCGGCTTTCGATGGCATCGGCACGGTCCTGCACCTGGCTGCATACACCAAGGACATCCAGAACTGGGACGAAACGATGAGGGTGACGGTCCACGGCACCCTGAATGTCTTTCGGGCCGCGCATGAGGCCGGCGTGAAGCGGATCGTGTTCATGAGCAGCGGATCGACGATGTGCGCATGGGAATGGCACGAGGGTTCGCCTTACGGTGCGCTGGCCCGTGGCGAGTACGACAGGTTGAAGCGACCCTGGAAGATGCTCGACTACCGGGATGCCCCACGCCCTGACAGCCCGTATGCGGTCGGGAAGCTCTACGGCGAAGCGTGCGGCCGGTGGTATTCCGACAAACACGCGATGTCGGTGCTGGTCATCCGCCTGGGTGCTGTGCTGGACACCAACCGACCCAAGCTGATCCGGCACTTCCCGGGCTATCTGGACCAGATGGACGCGGTCCAGATGATCGACAAGTGCCTTTCGGCGCCCTTGTCGCTCAAGTACGACATCTTCGATGCCATCTCAGACAACAGCACCCGGTGGCGGGACACGTCGCACGCCAAGGAAGTCCTTGGGTGGCGGCCCACCGGGTCGTCAGACAAGTTCGATCCGAACGAGTTCAGGAAAGAATCGGGGTCGGGACTGCCAGTCAAGTTCTGAGTTCCTAGCGGCCGCCGCAGACGTCGTAGGCGAGGGCGATCATCGCCTTCGTTGAACTGACCAGGCTCAGGATTCCGGTAGATTCGTTAGTCCCGTGAGCATTGGTCAGCGTTGGGTCGTCCGACGGATGGACACCGGTGAAGCCGTAGGTGACGATGCCGATGTTCCGAGTGAAGCGTGAATCGGTGAACCCGTTGCTCACCATCGGCGCCCAACGGATGTCGCTCCTGCCGATCGCGGCGGCCTGCGCACGCTTCACCGCCTCGGCGAGCTCGCTCTCGTATGGCGATTGATTGGGCACCGACATGTAGTCGACGTCGTACTCGACCCCTTCCACGCCCTTCAGGACCTGGTCGAGCTGCCGGCGCACATAGTCTTCGTGCTGGAATGGCAGGGATCGCACGTCGCAGGTAAGTTCGATCATTTCCGGGACGCTGTTCGACTTGATGCCGCCCTTGATCATCGTAGGGGTCAGCGTCATGCGAGACAGCGCGCGCAACAGGGTCGCAAGCCGCCTGCTCTTCGGTTCCACCTCGGCAATGATCCGGTCGATGTTGGAAGGCGTCGGCTTGTCCTCGATGGCGAACTCCGACAGGTGATCGAACAGGGGCAGCGACGTGTCAAGCTCCGGCTTATAGGCCTCGATCCGCTTCAGTGCTTCAGATAAGCCGAAGCTCGAGTTCTTCCCGGTCCAAGGCACCGAGGCATGTGCGCTCTCGCCCTTGAACCGGACGTGGATCTCGAGGCGACCCTTCTCGCCGATCCCCAGCAGATAGACGACGTTGCCTGCCATCTCGACTGCCGTGCCGCCGCCCTCGTTGACCGCGAATTCCGATTCCAGTGATTCCGGGTGCATCTCGGCGAGCCAGCCAAAACCCCAGCGGCCACCGTGTTCTTCGTCCGCACCCGAGACCAGCCTGAGTCCGTGCTCCAACCGCACATCGTTGCGTCGAAGTATCGCGACGGCCATCAACTGGGCGGTGAGCAACGCCTTGCAGTCGGAAGCGCCGCGGCCGTAGATGCGTCCGCCCGTCACCGTTGCGCTGAATGGCTCGTACCGCCACTTCGACACGTTTTCTACCGGCACCACGTCCGTGTGCGACATAAGCATGAGCCGGGTCTTCCGCTGGCGCCCGGGCACGGTCGCGATGAGGTTGCCCCGCTCGGGGTCCCGGCCGAGGATATGGGACTCGACCCGTTCACTCCCAAGCCAGTCGCGGCAGAACTCCGCGACGGGGGTCTCGTTACCCGTGGGCATGAATCCGGTGTTGACCGACGGGATGCGGATCAGCGATTGCTCGAGGCCGACGATCTCGTCCACGCTGCGGTCGACCTGGTCCAGGAGCGATTGAAGAGAAGGCACGCTACCCCCTCAGCGACTGACGAATACGTTGCTCTTGTGATCGTCGATGGAAGGAGCGGTCTGTGGCGGCTTGGAGCCCACACCCGGCAGCTGGCCAGCCTTGTTCGCCGCTTTCGTCCGCTCCCACTCGCGCTTGAGGTCGGCGGTGTGACCGCGGAAATGCGGCACGACATAACGGGCGAATAGCTCCATGGACCGCCTGTACCTGGCTTCGGGCATCCATTCATGCGTCGTCTGCATGATGCCGCCGATGCCGCCGGCCCTGGCATTCAGCGCCTCTATCTTCTCGATCGCGTCGTCCGGCGTGCCGATGATCCAGCCCCGCGTATCCGCGATTGAACCTACGGTTATCTCGGCCTCCGGCTGACCGGGGTACGATTCGTAGTTCGCCTTGCCGCCGATGGTCATGAAGTAGTCGTGGGCGTCTCGATGCGCGCCTGCCTGCACGTCTTCCCAGGCCTGCTCACGGGTATCTGCCAGATGGACGTAGGTAGCGATGCGCCAGCGGTCCCGTGCGACGGTGGTCTTGTATTTCGCCGCAGCCTGCTCGACGAACGCCCACTGCTTCTCCAGGGGGAGCGAGCCCTGGGGCGGCACCTTGTTTCCCGCCGAGAACAGGAACATCTCGTATTTCGCGGCGAGGTCGAGCGCGTTGGCGCTGCCACCGGTCGCAATCGCCAGCGGAAGGCGAGGCTGCTGGTACGACCGCAGCTGCAGGGCCATGTCCTTCAGCTGCCAGAATTTGCCGTCGTAGCAGATCGGATCGGGCGACCCCAGCAGCTTCACGATAATGTCGATCGACTCGTTCATCATCGGACGCAGGTCGGCAAACGGAATGTTGAAGAGCTTGATGTCCGGCGGGAGGGCGCTCGGCCCAACGCCCAGGGTTACGCGGCCGCGCGTCAGGTGATCGAGGAAGGCGAGCCGTTCCGCGACATGGAACGGGTGGTGGAATGGCAGGTTGATCACCGAGGTGCCCAGCCTGATCCGCGTCGCCGTCGCAGCGGCCTTGGCAAGGAACATATCAGGCGAGGGGATGGTCTCCCACGCTGCCGAATGGTGTTCGCCAACGAAGAATTCGTCGTATCCGAGCTCCTCGGCGTAATTGATCAGGGCGATGTCGCGCTCGAAGGCCAGCGAAGGGTTCTCCGCCGGCAGGTGGAGCGGCATCATGAAGAATGCGAACTTCACGTCTATCTCCCGCGGTTTGCGTGCGAATCGCCGGTCCACAGGCTGACCGGCCGAGCCACAGGGCGCGCGGAACGTATCACCCTGCTCCCGGCGGGTCAACAAATACCCGGAAGCGTGTGAATTGCGGATTCGCGGTCCCGTTTATGCGTGCGGGCCGACATTCGCCGTTGCTAGCATCACGCCGGATCGGAGGCGGTCCAGTCGAGCCGGAGGCCAATCGATGGCTGTGGACGCGCCCGTGACGACAGAGCCGTCCGGGCAAAGCGGCGCTGCCCAGCGACGCAGTACCCGGGAGCGCTACGCGAAGCTGGCGTTCGCGGTCGCCGTGACATCAATGCTCGTGCTGATCGCGGGATTTACGTACGACGAGCAGTCGGGCACGTACGACCAGCCCTACGTAATCGCGGTGCTCCTGCAGATCGTCCATGAGACCCCGTTCCAGCCGCTGTTCCTGATCATCGCGCTGCTGCCCATCTACCTGGCCGCGGCCCGCAACGTGTCCTGGGTTGCCCTGGCATCCGGCGGGCTGATGACCCTGTCGCTGGTGTTGCCATTCGCCAGGTTCCTGGCCATAAATGCGTCGGCAGCCGGTCCGGACCCTGCCGGATTCCACAATTCGCTGTTCCAGCTTGCCGGCCCCGGCCACCAGATGCCCCAGTTCGTGTCGATCGTCACCCTGATGTTCATGGGAGGCCTGGTCGCCCTCTTCTGGCGCCCCAGGGTGGGTGGTCTGATCGGGCTGATCGGCGCGATCACCATGATCTTCGTCTGGCCCGCCGTCCATGACGAGCCGCCGACCCGCGCCGGGGAGGCGGAGGTGATCTTCTTCGGACGTGGCCTCCTGTTCGGCTACTACCTGGCATGGGCGGGCGCCATCCTGGGGATCATCGGACAGTGGCTCGCAGCGGCGATCGCAAGGATCCACCAGCCGGGTCGGGCGCCCGACCCGGGCGCGGTCGGAGTTTGATCCCCTCCGTGGGACGCGGGATCGCCAGGTTCATGGCCGGCCCGGTCGCGGCGAGCGCTGTTGTGCTGTCGTTCGCATGCGGGAGCAGCGGACGGGCGGACATCGCCTTCGTGTCGAGTCGTGACGGCAACCCCGAGGTCTACGTGCTGGAAGGCCAGTCCGGGATCCCGAGACGCCTGACGTCCACGCCGGACGACCGCGAGCGCGATCCGGTTATTTCGCCAGACGGCAAGAAGGTTGCATTCCTGTCCTCGCACGGCCAGGGCGAGACCGGCCTGTGGGTGATGGATATCGACGGCAAGAACACCCGGCGAATCGGCGGCCCACCGGGCGATCGGGTGTCGTTTGCGTGGTCGCCGGATGCCCTGCGGCTGGCGTACGAAATACGCGGAAACGGCGGCACTGACATCTTCGTGAGCGAGATCGAAAGCCAGAAGACGATCAGGGTCACCCGGGACGCAGGCGCCGAGGACCTGGGTGGATGGTCACGTGACGGTCAGTGGGTCGTGTACGCCCTCACCGAAGGCGCCCTGCAGGGGGTCAACCGGAAGAACCCGGACGGCGTGAACGAGATCCGGATCACGGAGCGCGAGGACCATCGCCCACGCTGGTCGCCGGACGGCACGCGGATCGCCTTCATGGCCAAACGTGACGCCTCCGACTTCGATATCTACGTGGTCGACATCAATGGCAGCAAGGAGCAGAACGTAACCAATGCGGCCGGCAACGACGGCGATTTCGACTGGTCGCCAGACAGCCGCCGCATCGTGTTCGTGTCGGACCGCCACGGCAACCCGGAGGTCTACGCGCAGGTGATCGGCCGGAAGGAGGCCACTCGCCTGACCAACAACAACGCGATCGACGCTGGCCCGCGGTGGTCGAGGGACGGGGGCGAGATCCTGTTCGTCTCAGATGCCGACGGGGACTTCGACCTCTACATCATGCATCCCGACGGCTCAAGGCAGGAGCGATTGACTCTGAACGACGTCGACGACACCGGGGCTTCCTGGTAACCGGCGACCCGTCCCCTGTCCGTCAACCGGCCGGTGCGGGGCTCGGATTGCCCGGCCCCGAATCACCGAAATCCTGCGCAAGCCTGCGCCGCAGCCAGCCGAGCCGAGGCCGCGGTTGGCTCTCGCTTCGCGCTTCGTTGTTCCCGTTCCCGGTGGATGCCGCTGGCTCCCCAGCGGACTCGGCGCCGACCGAACCAGCGGCCCCTGCGGCGGTCTCGCCGCGCTGGCCGACGTTGCGAAGGCGCGGCGGGCGCAGCGGCTGCCGCCGATGCGGCGGGGGCTGCGGCGTCTGGGGCTGCGCTTCCGGCTTGGGCGGCGGCGCCTCATGGGCGATATCCTCGGTGCGGTCCGACGGGCCGCCGGGGCCCCGTCCCGCCCC
>JACPRT010000215.1 GCA_016189845.1 Chloroflexota bacterium
GCCCGGCGCAGGAACCGGAGCACTTTGATTGCGGGAACGCTTGCCGGCAGCAGGGGATCGTCGCCACGCGAGCGGCACTTCGGGCAAACCGTGCCTCCCCGCGCGGCCGAGAACACATGGTCGACAGCTTCGAGCGCCGAGCCGCAGTCGGCGCACCGCAGAACCTCGGGAGCAAAGCCCTGATGCGATAGCAGCCGCAGCTCATGCCAGCGCAGGAGGAGGTCTGCGGCGTCCGCCGGCAAGGACTCCAGGGTCCGCAGCGAATCGACCAGCAGCCGGAACGCCGCATGTGTTGGGGCTTCTTCCACGGCGAAGCGCTCCGCCAGCTCGGCCAGGTACAGCCCCCTGGAGAGCCGGCCCAGATCGTTCCGAAGCCCCCGGAACGATTCGATCGTGTCGGCCTGGCTGATCGTCTCGAGGCCGCGTCCGCCGGATATGGAAACATTCACGTGGTAGAGCAGGTCCAGGTGGCCTCCGGTCTTGCTGCCCGGTTTGCGGGCGCCTCTCGCACTCGCGCGCACCAGGCCTCGCTCCGGGGTCAGGAGGACGAGGAGGCGGTCGGCTTCGCCGACATCCGTATGACGCAGGACGACCGCTTCAGTGGAATAGAAGCGAGGACGGGCGTGAGTCGTCATGCGGAGCGGCTTTGCGGACTCGGCCTAAGACGTCCGGGTCTGGGCTTCGTCGGAGCTCGCGGCGGTCCGGCCCTGAAGCGCGTGGGCCAGCGTCGTTTCGTCGGCGTATTCGAGGTCTGCGCCAGACGAGAGCCCTCTCGCAAGCCGGGTCACCGTCACGCCCAGCGGCTGGATCAACCGCTGTATGTACATCGCCGTCGCCTCGCCCTCCAGGTTGGGATTGGTCGCGAGGATGACTTCCTTCACCGTTTCGTCCCGCAATCGCTCGAGCAACTCGCGAAGCTTGAGGTCGTCGGCGCCGATGCCATTCACGGGAGATATGACGCCGTGGAGCACGTGGTAAAGGCCCGAATACGAGCGGGTGCGTTCGATCGCCAGGGCGTCCAGCGGTTCTTCGACCACGCATAGCCGGGTCCGGTCGCGATCGGCATCGCTGCAGATCTGGCACGGCGAGGCCTCGGTGATGTTCTGGCACGTTTCGCACAGGACGATGCGGTCCTTGACCGCCATGACCGACTCGGCCAGCGCTTCGGCATCCGCGCGCGGCATGCGAATCAGGTGATACGTGAGCCGCTGCGCGCTCTTGGGCCCGATCCCGGGCAGCTTCCTGAACGCCTCGATCAAACGGGCGACCGGCGGGGCGATGCTGGCTGGGCGATGGCCGTTCATGGGCAAACCAAAGCCGGAAGCGACTATGTCAGACCGGGGATGTTGAGGCCGCCGGTGATCGCGGACATCTTGCGCGATGCCTCAGCGTGGGACTTTTCCATCGCCTCGTTCACCGCGGCCAGCACGAGGTCCTGCAGCATCTCGGCATCGCCGGCCTGGATGGCTTCAGGGGAGATCGTTAGCGATTCCAGCTTCGAACCCCCCAGCACGACCGCCTTGACCGCGCCGCCGCCGCTGGTGGCTTCGGTCTTGCTCTGGGCGATCTCTTCCTGGATCTTCGCCAGGCGCGCTTGCATCTGCTGGGCCTGCTGGAGCATTCGCCTGTTCAAATCTGATCGCTCCTGTGCTCGGGCCGGTTAAGGCTTGGGCGAATCGAGGGGGCGCTCATCGATGACCCGGGCGCCCATCGTGATGGCGGCCCGCACCAGCTTGCTGTCGAGCGCCGACTGGCCTGCTCCGACGCCGCCCGCCGTATTCGGCGTCTCATAGACGACGCGCACGCTCAAGGGTACGCCAAACGCGTCCGCGACCGCCGCTTCGATGGTCCGCCGGGAATGCGCGTCGGCGATCTCCTCTTCCAGCCGCTCGCCGTTGGCTTTGCTCGTGTAGCGCACGGCCATGGTCTGCCCCTCGATTGACTGCGACTGCGATGCCTTCAGGAGGGGGCCGAGTACGAACCGCTTCCCCTTGGTACGGTTGAGCGTCCGGCACACCGTTTCCCAGTTCTTCTCCTGAGGGGTGAGCTCGCGACGGGGCGCGGCAGGCACAGGGGGCGGCTCGCCGGCCTGCGGGGAGAACTGACGCGAGGTTGGGGTTGCTGGGGATGGGGCGGCGGCCGGCGCCCGGTACGTCGAAGGCCCGCGAGGACGGGACGGCTGGGCGGGTCGGGAAGCGGTCGGGGCCGGCGCCGACCCCGAGTCGGCCGGGGTCCGGCCAGCGGGGGCGCTGACCGAGGCGGCAGGTCCGGTCACGGCCCGGACAACTGCCAGTTCGAGCGGCAACGGCGAACTGGGTTCAGCCTTCAGGTCCGCCTGGCCGAACACTGCCAGTGCGTGCAGCAGCTTTTCCATGCTGGCGGCGCGGACGGCATCTTGCATCGCATCGACGACCTCGGGCGGGTGACTGACCGCGTCATGCACGCCCGCCTTCAGGAGAAGTGCGGCCCGCAGGGCGTCGACGACCCCGGCCCGCAGGCTGGCAAGGTCCGTTCCTCGGCCCGCTTCGGCGTTGATGGTCGCCAGCGCCGACGAAGCGTCGCCCTTCAGCACCGCGGTGGCCAGACTTATCGCGGTCGCAGTATCGCCAAGACCCAGCAACTCACGCGCTTGTGAGAGCGTGACGGACGAGCCGTAGGAAACGGCCAGCTGCTCCAGGAGGTTCTCGGCGTCGCGGAGCCCGCCCCAAACGACCCTCGCGATGAGGTCGAGGACAGCGGATTCCACCGTGATGCCCTCGGCATCGCAAAGAGTCCGGAGCCTGGCGACAAGGAGGTCGCTGGGGATGCGGCGGAAATCGAACCGCTGGCAGCGGGAGATGATCGTCGCCGGGACCTTCTGCGCCTCCGTGGTGGCGAGGACCATGACCACATGGGGCGGCGGCTCCTCGAGCGTCTTCAGCAGCGCGTTGAAGGCCGCCCCCGACAGCATGTGGACCTCGTCGATGATGTAGACCTTGTAGCGACCGGAGGTCGGGGAGAACTGCACCTTTTCGCGAAGGTCGCGAATGTTGTCGACACCGGTGTTGGATGCCGCATCGATCTCGATCAAGTCGAGCATCCTTCCCTCGATGGCCGCCACGCAGTTCGGGCATGTGCCATCGGGTTCACCGTCGTGAAGCTCTTCGCAGTTCAACGCCTTGGCGAGTATCCGGGCCGTCGAAGTCTTGCCGGTCCCTCGAGGCCCGCAGAACAGGTATGCGTGCGCCGCGCGTCCGGTCGCGACCGCGTTTCGCAGGGTCGTGGCGACGTGCTGCTGGCCGACGACGTCCGAGAACCGCTGCGGGCGCCACTTGCGGTAGAAGACCTGGACTTCGCCCGGCATGGCTAGCTCCGCGCCTCGATTGGCCGCGCCGGGCCCAGTACTTCTTCCAGGACGGCATTCTGCTTGCCGAACATGACCTTCTCTTCGCCGACGTCGGCGTGGTCAAAGCCCAGCAGGTGGAGGATCCCGTGGACGGTCAGCAGCGCCAGTTCGCGTTCGACCGGGTGGCCCACGGCCTCGGCCTGACGCCTGGCCTGCGGGAACGCAATGATCACGTCTCCCAGTGTCGGTTCCTCTCCGGGCCCGAGCGGGAAGTCGTGCTGGGCGACTTCGCCGTTGTGGGCGTGTTCGGAGGCGCCGAACGACAGGACATCGGTGACCCTGTCCTCACCGCGGTGGGCGCGGTTGAGCGCGTGCAGCGTCTCGTCATCGGTGATCGTCACCGAGGCGTGGACCGGACCCGACCGCCGCTCGCGGGCAAGCGTCATCTCCGCCACTCGCCTGAGTGTGGCCTCGGGCACGGAGTCCCGAAAAGACTCTTCCACATGGATGTCGATGCGAACGGGATTCATTCGGTTCCAGTATCGCTGATTCAGTCGCCGCGGCGGGCGAATTCAGCCTCTTCCAGAAGTATCCGGAGCCGGTTGACCAGGCCGACATATTTTGGGTCGCCGTCCGTGAGCTTGTGGGCAGCCTGCAGCGCCATGAACAGTCCGTCACGGACTTCTGGCGCCTGGTACTTGCGGACCTCGACGTACATGCGAGCCTGAAACAAGCCGGGGAGTACGTCGTCGTAGATCAGGGCCGCGGCCCACGAATCGGACGGTGGACGCACGAAATCTTCGGCGACGCGGACGGTCTCCTCGATCTTGTCGAAGAGGCTCATGCGTGTGTCGAAGTCGTCGGTTCGCTTCGGTTGCTTCGGTGGCATTGGCGGCATCGGATGTTACGCCACCATCGCCATGCCCACGCCGCGGCAATTCCAGTCACGATGCCGGCCAGGTCCACCGCGAGGTCTTCCACGGCAAACGTACGGCCGGGCACGAAGGTCTGGTGGACCTCGTCGGAGATGGCGTAGGCGAAGGATGCCGCTCCGGAAACGTTCCCGAGGAGGAGGTCGAGGGCCTGAACGGGCGAACCCGGCGGCGCCGCGCGTCTGAGACCGCCAACGGTAGCCATGAGGCGGAAGACAAGAAATGCCAGCAGGCAGTATTCGCCGAAATGAAATGCCTCGGACACCAGCGGGACGTCGGCCAGGGGGCCGAGGGCATCCCCGGCCTGGCTGGCGGTCCTGCTGGAAAGCCAGAAGATGACGCCGGCCCACGCGACCGGCGGCAGCGCATAGGCGACGAGCCAGCCGGGGCCGAAGCGGCCGAGGCGGGAGATCACTTGCCGGTGGGCCAGTCGAGGTCGTACACGAGCTCGCCCGGGGTCCACCAATCGCTGGGCCCGGCCTCGGGCACCTTCTGCTGGAACGTCCGCATCAGCTTGTCCCACTCCTGCGCCCGCGGCTGCTGTGTGTATTTCTGAAAATCGCGCGCGGGTACGAAGCCGTCGGGTGCCTCGTAGTACATGAACAGGTGATTCCCGACCAGGAAGATCTTCATCTTGGAGATGCCGGCCGCCTTGAGCGACCGCACGACCTCGGGCCAGACCTCACGGTGGTATTTCTTGTAGGTCTCGATCGTCCTGGGGTCGTTTTTCAGATCAAGGACCTGGCCAAACGATTTCATTTGCGGTTCTCCTCAGTCTCTGGTTCGGAGGTCCGGATAGCCAGCACGCGGCGCATAGGGTAACTTGCGCATTGCCGTTGATCGAGAGGCGGTGCACGCGGCGGCCTGCCTGATGGAGGGACGTGCATGAAGAGGGTCTCGTTTCAGCTCAAGGTCAAGCAGGACCGCATCGCTGAGTACCGGGAGGCGCACCGGAAGGTGTGGCCTGACATGCTGGAAGCTCTGCGGAAGCATGGCCACCGAAACTACTCGATCTTCATCGACCCGGCCGGTTACCTCTACTTCTACCTGGAAATGCCCGACGACCCCGAGCGGGCATTTGCAGACATGGCCGCCGAGGACGTGAGCGCCCGCTGGCGCGAGCACATGGCGCCGCTGTTCGAGGACTCGCAACGGACCGCGATGAACGAGGTCTTTCACCTGGACGCGCCAAAACGCAGGCCACCGAAGCATCGTCGCGTCGGATTCCTGTTGAAGGTGCGCAGGGACAGGATCGACGGCTACAAGGAGCACCATCGCAAGGTCTGGCCGGACATGCTCACAGCGCTCCAGCGCCACGGGTGGCACAACTACTCGCTGTTCATGCGGGCCGACGGCCTGATGTTCGGCTACGTGGAAGTCCCCGAATCATTCGAAAAGGCGCTTGCCGGGATGGCCGGTGAGGAAGTGAACTCCCGCTGGCAGGCATTCATGGCCCCGTATTTCGAAAACCTGGGTGGAGGCCGGCCCGACGAGAACATGCGCCAGCTCGTGGAGGCGTTTCACCTGGACTGAACGTCCCGCGTCCTGACCGTCGAGCACGGAAGGAAGGTCATCGTTGGAGATCAAAGGCCTCTATCACACCGGGTTCGTGGTCAGCGACCTCGAGCGCACTCTGGCGTTCTACACCGGCGTGCTCAAGATGCGTGTCGAGCGACCGCCTACAGAGCTGTCCGGCGAGTGGATCTCCGATGTCGTTGGGTACCCCGGGACACGTCTTCGGTCAGCTTTCGTCGGCATTGGCGACGGACACTCGATCGAGCTGCTCCAGTACCTGTCTCCGCCTGGTTCGCGAGTACCGAATCCGGCCGACCGCAACCGCGTTGGCGCCTCGCACGCCGGCATGATCGTCGACGATGCCCGCGGGTGGTACGAGCGGCTGAAGGCGGCGGGGGTGGAAACGCTTGGGCCGCCTGCATTGCGCGATGTCGAGTACCCCTGGGCGCGGTACGCGTTCTACTTCCGTGATCCCGACGGCAACTGGCTGGAGTTCGCGGAGCGAGCGCCCAGACCGGCAGGGTCGAAGGCCAACTGACCAGGACCGCGTAAAACTGCGAACTGGCGGGTCTTCGAGGCTCACGTCGTGCTCGGCACGCGCGACCTGCCTGGTACCGCAGCTGCTCGCAGGTCGTCGGTTGTGCGCCGCAACTCAGGAAACATCAGGAAAATCAGCCCGAGGAGGAGGACGCATGCGCCTGACATTATCGTCACCGCAACCGCGGGCGTCAGGGCGTCGGCGATTGCGCCGACCGCCAGGCTGCTGATTGGATAGGCGCCGATCACGAAGGCCTGAAGCCCGAGCATCCTGCCGCGCATTTCGTCGGGGGCGAGGATCAGGTACAGAGCGGAGTGCATGATGCTGAACACGGCGCCGATGACGCCGATCGCCAGGAACAGGAGGAACGAAACCGGATACCAGCGCGAGAACGCGAACGCCACCGCGAACCCGCACAGCAAGACGCTCGCCGAGATGAGCATCCGGCCGTGGTAGCGCAGGCGGGACCCGCGCGCCGAAATCCACGCGGTCGTTATCACCGAGCCGATCGCAGGCGCGGACAACAGCAGACCGAAGAGGGCCGGACCGGTGTGGAGTACATCCGTGGCGAACACCGGGGCGAGCACTTCGTGCGTGAATCCGAACATGTTCTGGGCAGCTACGATCGCGATGACCGCGAGCAACGGCCTGCTCTGCTTCGCGAATGCGACGCCCTGCGCCAGCGAAGTGAGGAACGGTTCCCGTTGAAGTCCCGGGCGTGCCCGCCACAGCACGGGCAGCCCCCGCAGGAACCACAGCGATACGACGTACTGCAGGCTGACGCCCACGAACACATAGCCCGCGTCGACGAACCGAAGCATGATCCCGGCGAAGTTCGCGCCGACGATCGTGCCGAGCGTCCAGGCGAGCATGTCGAACGAGACGGCGCTCGTGGCGCCGCGTCGTCCGGCCACGCCGATGGCATACGTCCGGCGCGCGGGCACCTCGATCGTCCAGAGCGCACCACTGAGCGCCGCGTACGCATAGATATGCCACAGCGTGAGTCGGCCTGAGAACACAAGGCCGGCCATCGCCAGCGTGAGCGCCGTCAGGCTGATCTGCGAGATGCGGACTACTCGCAGGCGCGGGATCCTGTCGGCGACGACCCCCATGATCGGGCCGATCACCAGAAACGGTGTGAACCGGAAGAAGGACAGCAGGCCTATGGCGAAGGGGGATTCCGTGCGATCTACCACGAGCCAGGCCAGAGTCGTAATCTCGGCGAGCCGGGCCGGATATGTCGCAATGCTGGATCCCCAGATCCTGAGGAATGCCGGGTGGCGCAGCGGCCGAGGCACGCGACGTGTCAACGCGCAGGCGGCCCGGCGCGCCCGGGACGTGCGAGGGCGCGCTGCGATCACGGTGGGCCCCGTGCGGGGCGTCGTAGGGGGCATCAGGCAGGGTTGGGTGCGGGTGTTACGGCGCTCTGGGTCCGTCCCCGCAGGGACGGTACAGCGACGATGACCGCGCCTAGCACGCCCAGGCCGATCGACGTAAGCACGATGATTGCGGTGAACGCGCCCATCGCCTCGGCCAGACCACCGACCAGCAACGAACCCAGCGGGTAGGCGCCGCCGAAGACCATTTCGACGCCCACGAGGCGGCCGCGTGCCTCCTGGGGCGTGACGATCATCATGAGGTTTGCCTGCATCATCGACAGCGCAGCCGCAAATCCGCCTGCCAGGGCCAGGAGCGCCCAGGTTCCGATGAGGGACGGGGCAAACGCCAGCCCGAAGCCGGTAAGGTGGCACGCCACGGCAAAAACAAGCACCGCTCGACCGTGATGTCGAAAATGTGCGCCGAGCGTGGCGATCGCAAGTACGGCGATGACACCGCCAGCCGCCTCGGCCGAGATCAGAAGGCCGAGCCCACCGGCGCCGGCGCCGAGCACATCCTTGGCGAAGTAGGGAATGAGCGGGAAGAAAGCGAAGCCGAACATGTTGGTCACGCCTACCGCGATCAACGCCCCGGCCAGGGAGTGGTTCTGCCGGACGATCCGGAACCCGCTGCCCACAGATCGGAAGATGGACTCACGCGGGGCAACCGACACGTGTGTCCGGTGCGGAGTCCTCGGTGGCAGGGCGGCTGAGACGGCATACAGGATGCCGATACCCAGGAAGATCGCGGCGCCTGGTATCGCTGGCAGCAGCGCGCCAGCGACGTTCGGCCCGATGAGCAGCGTGGCCATGACGGCGAACTGGTCGAATGCGAGGCCGCTCGTTACGGCATGCTTTCCGACGACATCGATCGTGAACGCGCGGCGGGCGGGGACTTCCATGCTCATGATCACGCCGCTTGCAACGCCCAGCGCGTAGATATGCCAGAGGGTCAGCGAACCGGTGGCGAGGAGGGCCGCGGTGATGATCGCCACCAGTACCATCCCGGCCCTGGCTGCGATCTGGACCCGGCGACGGTCGAACCGGTCGGCGACCATCCCGCCCAACGGTCCGAGCAGGAAAAAGGGCATGATCCTGGCGAAGCCGAGCATGGCAATCGCGAACGGGTTGCTCGTGCGTTCGACGGCAAGCCACGAGAACGAAGCGATCTCGACCCAGCGCGCGAGGAACAGGAACGCGATGCCCAGCCACACGCGCCGGTATGTTGGAATCCGGAGCGCGAGCGGCGAGAGGTTTCTGTACCTGCCGTGACGAGTGCGGGGGGTTAGGACAGCTGCCGGCGCTGGCGGCGCGCCGGTAATCTGAGCCATGGTGGTCGACGCCTGCGTCGTGAACCTGGCGCGCCGCACAGGCTGCGGTCCGCCAGACAAATGTGGTCGACAGAAGAACGGCGCC
>JACPRT010000219.1 GCA_016189845.1 Chloroflexota bacterium
GTTCCTGACGGTCGGACGCCAGTGGTCCTGTCTCGCGATCCACTCCTCCAGCGGCCGCTGGAAGTTCGTGAGCTTCAGGAAGTAGTGCGTTGTCTCGCGGAACTCAGGCGTCGATGCATCACGCTTGCAGCGGATGTTCTTGAGGTCGATCGGGTCCAGCGTCCGGTTGCAGTTGTCGCACTGGTCGCCGCGGGCGTTCAGGAACCCGCAATGCGGGCACTCGCCCTCCACGAAGCGGTCCGTAAGGAAGCGCTCTTCGAGCGTGCACCAGGGCATCTGGATCGTCTTCTCGTAGAGATGGCCGTTCCTGAGCAGGTGCAGGAATATGTCCTGCGCGACCTCGCGATGATTTGCGGTCGAGGTCGTCGTGTAAAGGTCGTAGGAGATCCCCATGCGTGTGTACGCGTCGTAGTGGATCTCGTGGAAGCGAGTGGCGATCGTCTCCGGCGGCACCCCTTCCTGGAGCGCCCTGAACGCGGTCGGGGTTCCGTGCATGTCGCTGCCCGAGACCATCAGGACGTGGTCGCCCGCCAGCCGGTGATAGCGCGCATAGATGTCGGCCGGAAGGCAGTTGCCGGCCAGATGGCCCAGGTGAGGCTCGTCGTTTACGTAGGGCCATGCGACCGCTACGAGGATGTGTTCAGGCAAGGCTCGATCCGGTCGGGGGATTCAGACGGGTGACGAGTGGGACCGACATGGAGGACGGAGCTAGCTGAAGTCTATCATGCGTCCCTTTCGGAGGCCGGTCCGTGGCCGGCTGGCGGGCGCCTGGACGCGAGCGCGAGCCGATAGACTCTGCTGCGAGGCGCTCCTGTCTCGACGCACGCAGCTTCGACCAGGCTTCGTCCCTGGAGCCCCTGCTCCCGCAGGCGCTCGAGGGCGGCGGAGATCACGGCATCGGACTCGCCATTCGCGACCGGTTGGGCGCCTTCGACCACGATAACGAACTCGCCGCGCGGCGCCGTGAAATGGGCGACGGCGCCGGACACGGTGCCCCGGAACGTCTCTTCGAACATCTTCGTAAGCTCGCGGCATACGGCAATCCTGCGGTCGCCGAGGACCGCATGGAGGTCCTGGAGCGATTCCTGAAGCCGGTGTGGCGCCTCGAAGAGGACGATTGTCGACGTCGAGGTCGCAGCGTTTTCAAGTATCTGACGCCGCTCGGGCCCCTTCCTGGGCAAGAAACCGAGGAACACGAATGAGTCGGCGGTCAGCCCGGAAACGGAGATCGCCGCGGTCACGGCCGACGGTCCCGGCACTGCGAGGACCTCGTGCCCCGCATCGGCGGCCCCCCGGACCAGGGCAGGACCAGGGTCGCTGACCGCCGGCGTGCCGGCGTCGGATACGTAGGCGACGTCGCCTTCGGCCAGCGCACTCAGGACCGCCGCAAGGGCGGCCGGACCGCTGTGGGCGTGGAAGCTTGCGACACGCGCTCGCGCGCCGATGTGAGTGAGCAGTTTGCGGGCTTCGCGTGTGTCTTCGGCTACGACCAGGGACACCTCTCCGAGAATGCGCGCCGCCCTCGGGGAAAGGTCTTCGAGGTTCCCAATCGGTGTGGCGAGGATGTACAGGCGGCCCATCGGCCAGCAGTTTAGACCGCGTTGTGTGACGCAGACAGGTTGTAGGATGCAAGCAGGACAGCGTTCTTACATGCGAGGCTGCGCATGCCGACTGTGGTTACGGGTTCCAAGTTCGTCTGCACTAATTGCAAGTCCGGGTTCATCGTCACGAAGGGCGCCGATGCCAAGCTGACCTGTTGTGGCAAGCCCGTGGAGAAGAAGTGATGGCGAACGAGCTTGGCAAGCGCTACGAGTGTCCGGTGTGCGGCTTGAACGTCCTGTGCACGAAGCCTGGCGCCGGCGCGATCACCTGCCACGACCAGCCCATGCAGCTGATGGCGCCTCGCAAGTTGCCGTCGTCCGACTAGCCACTACGAGTCCCTGCCAGTTTCCTTCCACAGACGGGCGCGTTCGGCTTCCGGCAGGTCGGCCACAGGCATATCTCCGGCAGCCTCTTCCAGCGACTCCAGGCGGCGACGGAAACGAAAGGTCGACGATCGCAGAGCTGTTTCCGGGTCGACACCCGCGCCCTTGAGCGCTGCGACTGCGTCGAACAGCAAGTCGCCTGCCAGTGCCTCACGTCCCTCGCCTTCGGGCGCGGCCATTACCTCGTCGAGCCGCGATTTTTCGATGGCATGTCGGGCGCCTTGCGGGTGTCGCCATTTGACACCCGCGGCTTCTGCCTTGCGCTGGAGCGCCGCCGCGTAAGCCAGAGCAGGTAGCGCCCTCGGCACGGATGCCACGATGCCCTTCGGGCCACGTTCGGCCCGCTTGAGCGCCTCCCACTGGCCGAGGACGTCGGCGGCAGTGCCAAGCCTCGGCGCGTCGCCGAAGACGTGCGGATGGCGGCGAACAAGCTTCGCGGACGTGCGGGATACCAGTTCCCGGGCGGTCCATTCCGACGAACGGCTCGCGATGTCGGCGTGGAAGGCGATGTGCACTAGCAGGTCGCCGAGCTCCTCGGCGAGCGCCGGCGCGTCACGGGAATCGATCGCCTCCAGGGCTTCGTAGCACTCCTCAAGCAGGTGTTGCCTCAGAGAGGCGTGGGTCTGCGCCCGGTCCCATGGACAGCCGTCGTGGTCGCGGAGCCGTTCGACGATCTCCAACAGAGCTTCGAACGTACCTTCCCGGTCGGTCGATGATTGAGTCATGTTGTTACGATAACCCGTCGTGACCCGCCTTCGATCCGCTACGCTCGCGCTGTTCGCCGCTTCAGTCGTCTTCGCCGTGGCGCTCCCAGTCCTCCTGATATCCGGAAACGTCAGGTCCCTCGTAACGTCAACCATCCTCTACGACTACGGCTGGTGGCGTTACGACACCTCTGGGCGGACGGGGCTGCCGCCCGACCAGCTGGACAGCATCGCCGAGCAGTTCCGCGACTACTTCACTGGCGCCGACGAGTTTCTGGACCTGCGCGCTGACCGGGAGGGTGGCCGGCAGGAAGAATTGCTTTCGGAGCGCGAGGTTCTGCACATGCGAGACGTGAAGGCGCTAGTGAGGCGTGTGTTCGCGGCCGAATGGGTAGCCGGAGTGTTGGCTGGAATCTACGTCGTTGCTGGCTTCGCGACGCTGCGAGGCCGCTTCTGGCCGGTCCTGCGACGTACGCTCAAGTACTCGGCGGCGGGTTCCCTCATTGCGATCGCGATCATCGGGGTTGCCGCGCTTATCAATTTCGACGCCGCGTTCACCCTGTTTCATCTCATCGGCTTCAGCAACGACCTCTGGCAGCTGAATCCGTACCGTGACTACCTGCTGCTGCTGTTCCCTGAGGGGTTCTTCTTCGACGCGACCATGGCGATCGCGATCATGACGGCGCTCGAGTTCGGAGTGGCTGTGGCCGGAATCGGGTGGTTCGAGCGCAAGTACCGGCCAGCCGCGTCGCGGCCTGCAAAAAGTGCTTCGGTCTAGGCGTAGGCCGGGTCAGGCCCCGCACGAGCCTCCGCAGCAGGAGTCGCCGCCACCGCAGCCGCCGCCAGCGGCCGGAAGGGCGCTCGACTCGCCGGTCGATGCGTCCTTGCGGAACGCAGCGAAGACCGACAGCACCCTGATCGCGGGCTTGCTGCAGCTGGGACATGAGCCCGGTCGGTCGGAGAACTCCATCGGTCGGAGCAGCTCGAACCTGCGCTTGCAGGGCTTGCAGTGGTATTCATACAGGGGCATCGTCAGTCTCCGCCGCGGTCGCCGTGATGACCGACGCGAGCCGCGTATCTCAGACAGTCTAGTCACGTCTTCAGAGTGCGGTCAATCTGCTCCAGGCCGTGCGAGCCATTGCTGGACGACCGCGGGCAGGTCCCCGAGGTCACTCAGTACGAAGTCGGGTTTCGCTTCGCCGGCCGCCTGTCCGGCGCGCCTGAGCCACGCGGCCCACATGCCCGCCTGCTTCGCTCCGGCGACGTCGTGAAGCGGGCTGTCGCCCACGTGCATCGCCCGGCGAGGCTCCACCGCCAGGGCGGCCAGGGTCCGCCGGAAGATTTCCGGGGTCGGCTTGGCCACCGCCGCCTCGTTGGA
>JACPRT010000223.1 GCA_016189845.1 Chloroflexota bacterium
AGGGGACCACCTACTACTTCTGCTCGCCCGGGTGCCGTGTTTCGTTTTCGAAGGACCCGGAAAAGTTCCTCGCGTCCAAAGAGGCGCATCCGATGGGACACGCATGACAAGCCCTGGAACCTGACGATGCCCGCTTCGATGACGACTCAGACAACGTCTCATCGGAAGGCAGTAATGTACACGCACCCGGAGTGCGGCTATTGCTCGCTTCTCAAGGAGGAGTTCGAGCGCGACGGCATCTCGTACGAGGAGATCGACGTCAGCAAGCAGCCGGAGATGTGGGCCGAAGTGCAGAGGCTCACCGGCGGCGACAAGATGACGCCGGTCACCGTGATGCCGGATGGCAGCGTCAAGATCGGATACAAAGGGATCGGCTGCGCGTTCTAGGCTCGTGGGTCTTGACGGCGCCGGATCGCAGGGGTGACCGCCTGCAACACGACCAGGACGCCAAACGCGACCCCCGCGGCCGCGATGATCACTGCGAGCGGGGCTCGCCCACCGGTTCGCCGATGTGACTGCTGGATGATGGGGGCGTCGGCCTCCACCCGCTTCGCCACAAGGGCGAACAGAGAGAGGTGGTCCAGGGTCGCGGCGACCGCATCATCCCCGACCTCCCGAATCGGGACGTCGCGCCAGACTGGTGCGGGGGCTTCTGGATCAAACCGCTGAAGCTTTATCAGCTCGGACCGCGCCTGCCGATTCGGCTTCCCGCCGGATAGACGCTCCAGGTCTTGCGCTGTAAGACGGATGATAGGGTCCAATGGCTTCTCGGGTGCAGGGTCGGCCACCGGGCGGCCGAGTGCATCGAAGATCTCGATGCGGACGACTCTCAGGACGTCGCCTGCGGGCGGCATTTCCAGCGACTGTGGCGATTCCACGGCCACCCGGGTCTGGAAGACCGTCGACCTCGCACCTTGCGGCACGTTTAACGTCACACCATGTCCCGGGACGTGCAGTGTGGCCGGCCGGGTTGGCCATACGACCGATACGACTTCGCCCTTCGTCGCGGGCGACCCCGCGGGCTGTGGTGGCACGATCACAACAGACTCAGGGTCTTCCGGCTGGGTGCTCGGGCCGGCATGCGCGCTCGCGACCTTTTGGGACGTTGTTTCGCCCGTAGTTACGGATGCGCCTGATGGTCTGGCAACCGGTGGTCCTGTGTCTGGTGCTCGCGTCTCCACTGTGTTGGTATTCGGCGCGCTGGCAACCGTGAACGACACTGCCTCGGCAATGAGTGGCCGGTCGATGTCGGTCTTGCGGGCGGCGAGGGCCGCCACGGCCGATATGCCCAACGGCTCGGCTCCGCGACGAACGGATCTCACGGTCGCGACGTCGCGGATCTGCGGCACGGCGCTCGGGCTTCTGGTCGTTTGCAGCTCCAGGGTCGCCCCTACTTGTGCCGTCTCAACACGCCGTTGTCTGATCAGAGCGAAGAAGGACGCAGCGATGGCCGACGCGTCGCGCCTGGCGAACGCGGCCCTCTGCGAACCGGGACCCACGAAAGACGACGACCCTGCAGTTGCCACGCTTGCGGTCCAGAGATCGGCGATCCCCAGCGCGGCGGCGTTCTCCCGCGTGGCGGCGGCGCCAGCGCCTGCGCGCAGCGTGGCGCCACTGGCGGCCCTGTCGACAATTTGCGCCAGCCAGCCGTAGGCGATGGCGGCTTCCTCCGGTGGTCCTTGCACGACAAGCCTGGCGGACAGGGCGACGGCGAGAGCGGCGTCTGAGGGCGCACGGAGGCCCGGCACCGCGAGGGCGGTCTCTGCGATGTCAGGGCGGTCGAATGCAACCATGGCCAAAGCCAGCTGCCCGGCCAGCGTCTGGATGTCGGCTGCCGACTTGCTGCCGAGCATTGTGGCCGCCATCTCGACCAATGGCTGGAGGTCACCGTAGCTCCCGCCGATCCGTCCGCCGGTTGCATCTCCGACTGCCGCACCCGCGAACGCCGCGTGATCGGTGGCAATGCTGTCGGCCAGGGGGAAGCCATCGCCGACGATGGCCCGTGGGTCCGACTCGACCGCGGAATCGAGATAGCTTGCGTCGATGTAGGCGGCGACGAGTATGGCGACGGCCAGCTCACGAATGGCGTCGACGTCCGCGTTGGTGAAGGCTGTCACGGGCGAGTCGGCGAGCACACTACCGTCGACGGTGGACGCGCCAAGCATGGCAAATGCCCCGTCACTGACCGAAGCAGCATCAGCTCGTTGGAGGCCAATCGCTGCCAATGCGGTGCTGAGCAGCCATGGCGCGGCTGCAGTCGAGTGCGTCTGGCCCACTCCTCCCGATAACGCCGTGGTATCCCCGCTTCTGACCGCGCTGTGAGTCGACGGGGATTCCGCAAGCGCCATCCCATCGCCCGGGTGGTCGAAATACGCGGCAAGGAGAGCCGCGACCAAGAAAGGGATATCTCGTGCCGGGACTGCAGACTGCGTGTCGTCCAGGATCGCCGTGCCATCGCCAGCCGCTCCGTTGACGGCTGTAAGCTGGTCGGTCGCAACCGCCGCCAACGCGGCCGCCAGTGAACCTGTCGACCCTGACGTTGATGCGCCCAGGAAATTCGCAGTACTGGGATTGAAGGACGGGCTGGACTGTTCGGTGAGCACAGCCAGCTCGCCCGCGCGAGCGTCTGTCCTACTACTCACTTGGTCGAACGTCGCGGCTGTATCGACCTTTCTCGCTCGGACCGACGCGGCTTGAAGTGCGACCAGCCATGCGACTTCAGCCGGGGTGAGTCGGATGCCTGCCGATTCCTCGGCAGCTACCGGATCGCCTGTTTTCTTGGCGATCGCTGCGTGCGTCAATGCCGAAATCGCAGGTGAATCCGCGACTTGAGCCCCGCCTGCAGCAACGGCGAACCTGAACCAGCCCGCCGCGCTCGCGCCGATGATCAGGGCAATCAACGACGCGGTGAATGCTTTTGCGGCCAACGCCGGTCCCGTGGGTTCGCTTGGGACTCGCTAGTCCACGTTCACGGTCCAGGTGTACTGGACGGTGTCGTTCGTGTTCAACGTGACGTCTGGCACGTCCACGTACGCAAAGACGTCCGCATCGGCGATCGCCGTCCCGTTGCTGACAGAGGTGTCGTCCTCCGTGGCCTTCGTCAACACAATCTGCTTGACGGACACCGAGTCCGCCTTCGCGGTGAACGTCACCGTGATCGTCCCCTTGCCGGAATCAGCGGTGAAGTCGGTCGCAACTGCGCCGTCTGCCGGGTTCTGATTGCCGCCGGTCCCGCTGTCGCCGTCCAGGTTGAGGGCGATGCTCCCGGCGAGGACCCCATTGGCGGGGTCGTCACTACCGACGGACACCGAGAGGGCGGCGATCCCGTCGAAGGGGGTGGTCGAAGCGCCCGAGGCGATTCGATTGAACACCTCGTTTTTGGCCTCGTTGTTCACGGTGTTGTGAATGACGCCGGCCTGCTTCACTCGTCCACGGCCGTCGCGGACCGCGTAGTCGATCGTTCCGCGGATCCCGAACGTCACCTGAGATCCCTGCGGTGCAGCCTGCTGTGATTCCGACCTGGCCGCCGGACTCGCATCCTGCGCCAGCGCCCGCAGGGCGACTGGCGTCGGTTTGACCATCTTTGCCAGAGGCTTGGTTCTGGCAACCGCAAGGCTCGCCACGATCGTCAGCGCCAGCATTGCGATTCCCGCGAACAGAAGCCTCTTCATGGTGGTTCCTCCTTGGACCCGCCCCCTGATTCGCATGACGAGGCCGCGGTCGAGCGAGTGGTGTGCCCCCGATTCCCTGCGCTGGTTGCCGTCGGTTCCGTTACAGCGGGCGGATGCTGCCGGTTTTTCTTTTTTTGCGCCGGGAGGGGAGATCCAACTTGTTCGTCGCGGAGGTCACGCCACGACGCCGGTTGTTGGTGGGAATCGGGGGCGAGCAATAGCTAACTACTGCGAGACGAGGTCAACAATAGCGATGGACCCAGGGCACGACTGGGAATTCGAGCAAGCCGAGCCGGGCGATTCACTGCGTCAGGAGCAGCTGCAGCCCCACCTGAATCGCCAGATACGGGACGAAAGCGACTGCCCACAGAACCGCTGGCGTGAGGCGGCCGTGGAAGCTGAACGCTTCACGGATGACCGTAGTCACCGCCAGCGACTGCCAGGCGAACGCGAGGATTGCGACCGCCAGGCCGGCCGAATCCACAACGCCGATCGCCCGTAGCAGTCCCGGCGCTTGCGCCAACCCGATCGCACGTGTCGTCAGCCGCCAGTCGGCATGCCTCTCTTCGGGCGCAAACGCCCAGTTGCCCAGCGATGTCACGAGCGTTCCGAGTACAAGCCAGCCGCTGAGGGCCGCGATCAGGGTCGCAAACGCGTCCGAGAACCGGCCATTGACAATCGAAGGAGAGGCGCCAGCGATGCCGGTGAGCGCGACAAGCAACGCCACGCCGGTCCAAGACGACCGGTCCGCGAGCGCCGCCTGGATGGCGGCCCGGTTCAGAAGCGCAATTCCAATGGCGGTCCTTGGCACGGGTTGCATGGTGATCGGACGCCGCTCTGACCGCCAGTACCGTGTGTCACCCGGCGCGACGGACCAACGATGCAAACTCCACCGGCGTCGGATAGAATTGGTTGCTGGCGAGTTCAGCGCTCGCCGTACATCGCGGCCCCGTGGTGTAGCGGCCTAACACACTTCCCTGTCAAGGAAGAGATCGGCGGTTCAAATCCGCTCGGGGTCGCCA
>JACPRT010000224.1 GCA_016189845.1 Chloroflexota bacterium
GCACGAACAGCAGCTGACGGCCTACGCCCTGCGGCGGTTCGCCGAGCTCGACACGTTCCACGTCGTGGGCCCCACCGACCCGGCCCTGCGAGGGGGGACGATCTCGTTCACGCACGCCACCATCCATCCGCACGACCTTGGTACGGCCCTGGACCGCCTGGGCATTGCCATCCGGACCGGGCATCACTGCGCAATGCCGCTCGTGAAGAGCTACGGCCACACGGCGGTCGCCCGCGCCAGCATGTACATCTACAACCACGAGGGCGAGGTCGACCTGCTGATCGACGGCCTAAAGCAAGCGGAGGGCTACTTCAGCCATGCAGGGTCAGGGTCTCGGCGATCTTGACTCCCTGTACAGGGAGATAATCCTCGACCACCACCGGTCGCCGCGAAACAGGGAGCCGCTTGCGTCCCCCGACGTTGAAGTCGAGGCGGTGAACCCGTTCTGCGGCGACGAAGTCAAGGTACAGCTGAAGGCCGCCGATTCGACCCTCGGGGACATCTCGGTGTCCGGCCATGGCTGCTCGATATCCCAGTCGTCGGCCTCGCTCATGGGCGAGGTTGTCAAAGGCAAGTCGTTCGCTGATGCGCTCAAGATCCGGCGCCTGTTCCAGGGCCTGATGAAGGGCGAGGAGCTGACCGAGGACCAGATGGTCGCGCTGGGCGACCTCGAGGCGCTTCAGGGGGTCCGGAAATACCCCGTGCGCATCAAGTGCGCGCTGCTTGCCTGGTCGGCCCTCGAGGACGCGCTCAAGAGGCTTTAGTCCACCGCGCCGGTCTCAAGTGGATGGACTTTGGCGAGCGATGTTCCGGAGCTATAATGGCTCCATATTGGAGCCTTTTCGGAGCATTTTCCATGCCGGTCAACCTGTCGATCAAGAATGTGCCCGACCAGGTCGCTGATGAATTGCGGAAGCGGGCGCGTATGAACCATCGATCGCTTCAGGGTGAATTGATGGCCATCCTGGAGGGGGCGGTCGGTCAACCTATGCTATCGGTCCGAGAGGCCGAACTGCGGCTTAGACGTCTCGGCTATTCGACCGGCGAGCAGGCAACTGCCTGGATCCGAGAAGACCGGAATGCCCGGTAGCGTGGTCGACGCATCCGTCATGGCCGCATGGTGCTTCCGTGAGCCGCGGGCCGACGAAGCGTTCGGCTTGATCGATGGGGTTGAGCTTCATGCGCCGGGCCTTCTTCGCTACGAATTGACCAACGTCGCAAGAAAGAAGGCAATTGATCGGCCAGGACTGGTTGATTCCTTGAAAGTCTCGCTCGGCACCGCTCTCGACCTGCCGATCAGATGGCATGACCTCGACCACTCCGCGGTCCTTGAGCTTGCCATCGAATCTGGACTGACCGCGTACGACGCCAGCTACCTGCACCTGTCCCGGAGTCTCGCCTTACCGTTGCTGACTTTCGACGACCGCCTGCGCGAGACGACTGCACCACCTCGTCCGGCGAGTCCAGACGTGTAAGACGTCTGGACAACGCGCCTTGCCGACGCTGGTCAAGGCGCGGTGGCGAGTTCGCCCGCGATCCGCATCAGCTCTTCTTCAGGAATGGCGCCGGCCCAAACCTTGTGCACTGAGCCGTCGCCACGAAAGAACCAGGTGACCGGGATCCCGTAGAGCTTGTAGTCCTTCAGCGCCCGGCTGTTGAAGGTCCACCCGTTCGGGTACGTGACGCCAAGCTCCGAGATCAGGTCCTTCGCGTCCTGGCGACTGCCCAATCCAACGAACGGGCCCACGTCGACGCCCAGGAACAGCACCCTGTCGCCGAAGCGCTCATGGGTACGCTGAAACGCCGGCATCTCGGCCCGGCAAGGCGGGCACAAGCCGCCCCAGAAATTGAGCACGACCGGACGACCCTTTCCGACGATCGTCGAAAGGTCGATCGTGTCGCCGCCGATCACATCCGCGCCCTGGTAGGCACGGATCGTGAAGTCGCCTGGCAGCCCCGTCCCTGTCATCTCAGACGTCGTCGGTCCCGCAGCTGGTGCCGTCGAATCGTTCGCCGCGACCGCGGGTGGTTCGGTCGCCGCAGGCGCTTCATTACCACACGCCAGAACGAACGCCGCGGCCGACGAAAGGAGGAGCGCCCGGATGATCATGCCCGTCGAAGCCGACGCGCGAACAGCAGGAGGGACAGGCCGAGTGTCACGAGGGCAAGGCCGCTGGCGGCGAGCGCCCACTGCACACCGAGGGCCTGCCCGATCCCGCCCAGGGCGAGATGACCGGCCCAGCCGAACCCGATGGCAAAAATCCCGCCGCCGATCACTCTGCCCCGCATCTCACCGGGAACGCTGGCCTGAAGCACGATCCACTGAAGGGCGTCGAACATCCCTGCCATGGCGCCGATCCCGACAACGACGGCCAGGGAGAGCGGGAATACGGTTGACGCGGCGAGGGCGATCAGAAACCCGCCGAATCCCGCCGTGACGAATACGACCAGGAGCCCTTTTCTTCGATAGTCGCCGAGGGTCGACAGCAGCGCGACGCCGGCAACCCCGCCCACTCCCGCCATCAGGGTCAGCGCCCCGAGCCCGGCGGGTCCCACGTCCAGCACGTCATCCGCGACCACCGGCATAACAGACTGATAGGCAAATCCAAGTATCTCGACGACCATCGCAACCGTCAGCAGGGTAGCTACGACAGGGATCCCCACCATCGCACGGATGCCTTGAACCGTGTTCGCAAGGATCGAGCCGACGGTCGAGCGGGCCCGTGTCACGCCTGCATTGAGGGACAGGAAGGTGAGCAGGGCTGTGGCGAGGAATCCGGCGGCAGCCAGAAACACCCAGCCGGGGCGAAGGACCTCCAGCATGGCGCCGCCGATCATGGCGCCAAACACGCCAACCGCCCGCATGCCAAAGCTGTTGAGAGAGATGGCATTCATCGCGTCCTGTCGGTCCACGATGTCGGTTATCAACGCCTGGCTTGACGGCACCTCGAATGTCGAGGTGACTCCGGCCATGGCGACCAGCGCGAACACCGGCCATATGCTGCCATCGCCGAACAGGGTCCAGCCGGCAAGTACGACGTAGATTGACGCCTTGGCGCCAACGGTCGCGATCAGGATCCGCCGACGGTCGAAGCGGTCTGCGAAGGCGCCCCCGATCGGACCGAACAGGACGCTGGGGGCCGACCTGGCGGCGAACGAGGCCGCGGTCAGGAACACCGATCCGGTCTCGTGATGCACGTACCACCCGACGACCAGCCGCTCCATCCAGTTGCCTGTCGCAACGAAGAGGAACGCGAACATGGCGCGCCGGAAGGCCGGGTACTTGAGCGATCGCAGGGCGCCGATGCGGCCAACAAGGCCGGCGCGCGATGGGGCGTGCGCGGTCGCGGGTGCGGTACCGGCTGCCGGGGTTTCGACTTGGTTCACGGACTGGAATTAGACCACATGAGCGCCGATTGACCGAATCTGGGATCGAAGTCGCGAGGCTCCAAATCGGTTAGCGGCGTATACTACTGGTTTAGTGTCCGTTCCAAGGACGAAGCGAAGCTGCGATTCGATGACCGAGACTGGCGAGCCGAAAAGCCTTCCTTCCGTCCGGGCGCACATTGCGAGCCCCGGGTATACCCGCGTTTACCCCTCGCCGTGGTTCGCGTTTAGCGGGGGGCGTCTGTATAGCAGCTGATCGGCTGCTCAGGCGACCCCGTTCCGAACCAGACTCAACGGCAGTCACC
>JACPRT010000225.1 GCA_016189845.1 Chloroflexota bacterium
CCTGATCGACGCTGCGACGTTCGCCAGTCGGACGCTGGGCTTCGTGAACGCGCCCGCGTTGATCCAGAGGATCGTCGCCCGCATCCAGCACGCGAGCGTCGATATCGGCGTGTACCGGCGCAAGCGCGATTTCCTCTACCGGGAACTTACCCGGATTGGGTACGAGATGGTGAAGCCGCAGGGGGCTTTCTACATGTTCCCGCGCTCGCCGCTGCCCGACGACCGGGTTTTCGTCGCGTTGCTCCAGACGAAACTCGTCCTGGTCGTGCCTGGCGCCGGGTTCGGTACGCCTGGATACTTTCGTTTGTCGTATTGTGTCGATGACCACACGCTGGAGGGATCGATCCCGGGGTTCGAGGCCGCGTGGCGGGAGACTCACTGAACGTGTTGACGCAACGGTTCGCAGCCGTCGTGGCGTCGGTAGTGATCATCGGTGCAGCTGCGTGCGGCTCGAAACCCCCGACGCCGACTCCTTCGCCCGTCGCGGCGGCGCCCAGGGCGACTCCCACCGCGGCGATCGGGAAGAATGGCGCCGGCCAGACCGAGATCAAGATCTACCTCTCCGAGGCGACTGGCCAGTACCAGACCGGCTCTGCGACGATCACCGACCTGGGGGGAAAGACTCAGGTGCTGGTCAACGTCGCGCCCGCCATGGCCAACGCCCAGCCGATCCACATCCACATTGGGACGTGCGACGCAGTCGGGACGATCTCCGACAAGCTCGAGAATGTCGTCGTTGGGAAGTCGGTGACCGAGATCGACAGGCCGCTGGCCGAGATCGCGGCCGGAGGCAAGGTGGTCAACGTCCATCTATCAGCATCCGAGATCCGAACCTACACGGCGTGTGGGGAGATCCCGGCCCTGAAACCGTAGGGGCTGTTTCAGGCCTGCGGGAGCCAGAACGAGAAAGTCGATCCTTTGCCGGTCGCGCTCTCAACCGAGATTCCGCCGCCGTGACGCTCCACGATCGACTTCACGATGGCAAGCCCGAGGCCCGAGCCCGGAATGTCGCGTGTGGCCGGCGTGTTGATCCGGTAGAACTCGGTGAACAGGGACGCCTGGTCCTCCTTCGCGATCCCAAAACCCTGGTCGCTTACCGCGATACAGGTGCGTTCTGATTCGAACCTCGCCGAGACCGTGACCTGGGTGTCCGCGAGCGAGTATTTCGAGGCATTGCTGAGCAGGTTGATCATCACCTGCCCGATCCGGTCGCGATCCGCAACCACCCACAGGGGCTGCTCGAACGGCTCGCACACAAGCTGCTGCCGCTTACCGGCGTAGATCGCACCGACTGAACCCGCGACCTCCGCAAGGAAGGGCGCGATTTCCCATCGGGTGGGCGACAGCTCGAATGTGCCGCGCTCGATGCGTGAGAGGTCGAGCAGGTCGTTGACGAGGGAGTCGAGACGCCTGCCATTCCGTTCGATGATCGTCAGCTGCTCCATCTGTCGCGCCGTCAGGTTGGCGTCGCGATTGAGCCGAAGCAGGTCGGTGAACGCCACGATGCCGGTCAGCGGCGTCTTGAGCTCGTGCGACACCGCGGACAGGAACTTGATCTTGGCCTCGTTCGCTTCGGTAAGCTCGTGGTTCTGGTCGTCGAGCCTGCCTCGCAGCTCCCGTTCCTGGTCCAGGGCCGCGGCGAGCCGCTGGCTGGACCTCCTTATCGCCCTTTCGCCCTGGATGACGACTCCCAGCAGCGCCAGGAACAGCGCTGCCATGGTTCCGACCACCGACATGATCCGGATCCGCTCGACGCCCGCGGTCGCGTTGCTCACGCTTTCGGTGACATCGTGATAGATGGCCAGGATCGCATACGGCTTGACCGGCCCCTCGCCCGCCGCGCTTTCCGGAAACACCGGAATGAGCGATTCGACTATGTCGAACCTGTCCTTCGCCCCGTTGGTCAGGGTGATCTCCCGGTCGACCCCGTAGCGGCTGACAGAACCCGCGTCGATGGCTGCCATGAGTTCCGATGACTCATCGGCCAGCGTCGACTCCCGGGCGTTTCGGTCGGTGCTGTAGACGATGGCGCCACCCTGGTCGAGCACGTCGACCCTGATGATCGGCCGGCCGCGGATCGAATTGAGGATCGCCCGCTGAGCGTTGTCACTGTTCGCCGCGAAGGCGGTAGAGAGTCCGCCCCCGGCGGTGGCTTGCAGGCTGAGCCGTTCGACCAGGTCGAACGCGACGAGGCGGGCCTCGCCATCGGACTCGTGTTCGAGTCTGGAGATGACGCTGCGACGCTCGGACTGCGAGGTCACGAGGATCACCGCGACAAGCGCGACGGCGATGACGACGACGCTGGCCAGCGTGTAGTAGCGGACCAGGGGAAATGGCCGCGGAGTCTGCGGGACCGAGGCCGCCGCGGAGGTCCCGGCGGTCGCGGTGGACCCGGCCACGGAAGCGGCGGTCCCCGAGGTCGCCGCGGAGGTCCCGGCGGTCGTGGAGGGAGCCGGGCGCGGGCGCGCAGACGCTTTACCTGCCATGAAACGCCATCGTTCCAGCGCCCGGACTCGCACGCCAGCCATGACTCCCGACTCTACCCGGACGGCGACGGATCAACAATGCGGAGTTCACGGATCTTTTGTGGCCGTCATCCATTACGAAGCTCGACCCGCCGGGATGCAACGCGTGCTAGTGACGCACCGGTTCTTTCAGGCCCGATCCAGTAATCGGAACCAGCACCTCCGCTCCCCGGCCGATGGTCCCTCGATAGATCAGCGTCTCCAGGCCGGCCAGCACCGCGGCAGAGGTCGCCTCGCAGAATATGCCTTCCGTGGCGGCCAGGCGGCGCTGCCATGCCAGTATCGCCTCGTCGCCGACTGCCACACCGCTGCCGTCGCTCGCGCGCACGGCGTCGACCACCTGCTTCAGCCTTGGCGGACGAGACACCGCGATCCCGTTGGCGATCGTTGGCATGGGCTCGCTTGCCGGCGCGCCGGCAAGCGCAAGAACGATGGGCCGGACGCCCATTGCCTGCACCGCATGCAACCGGGGCAGTACCGCGCGCCCGCCAGCCATTCCTAGCTCCTCGAAACCCCTGAACGCACCGACGAGAAGGGAGCCGTTTCCGACTGGAACGATGACGTGCTCGGATCCGGCCGCAGCGCTTCCGGCGATCTCATACGCAAACGACTTCATCCCTTCGGAGAAGTACGGACTGAGGTTGTGCGACAGGTATGGCAGGGCCCTGTCCGTTGCGAACTTGCGTGCGGCTTCCGTCGCTGCCTGGCGCGGGCCCTCGACCGGGTGCAGGGCCGCGCCGAATATTGATATCTGGTCCAGCTTGCCTCGGGCCGCCGACGCCGGCACGAACACGTGCGCCTTCAACCCGGCCGCAGCCGCGTACGCAGCGATCGATGCGCCGGCGTTGCCTGAGGAATCCTCCACGAACTCGGCCACGCCAGCCTCGATGGCCGCGGAGGCAAGCACCGCGCTCCCGCGGTCCTTGAATGATCCCGTAGCCGACTGGAATTCCAGTTTTGCCCACAGCCGGCCCAGGCCCAGGGCCGCGGCCGTCTTCTTGATCTCGACCAACGGGGTACGCCCCTCCCCGAGCGTCACGCGGGTTGAGCCGGTCGCAAGCGGCAGGCGCGGTGCCTCCGACGACGGTGGCGTCGAGTATTCGACTCGGAACGGGAGCCGGCAGCAGGCCGATTCGAGGGCCAGGATCGACGCCGGATGGGCCGAACCGCAACCGATGCACCGGAAATCGAAAGCCGCGCCGCCTGTCACCGGGCACTCATCCCAAAACTCGATCCTGGCCTGGCGTCCCCTCCAGAGATCCCGATCGGCGCGCCATCGGCCCGCCAGCACGCCGCGCCGGTCATAACCCCCGACGACTCGTCGAACAGGATTCCGTTCATGCCACCTGCCACCCTCGGCACCGCGGTCACCGTGTGGCCCAGCTTCGCCAGGGCGTCTCGCAGACTGGCTCCGATCCCGTCCTCGACTTCCAGTTCCTGCCCCTGGGTCCACACCCGCGGCGCTTCGACCGCCTCCTGAAGCGTCATGCCGTGGTCGATCACGTTCACGAGCGCCTGAAGGACGCTCGGAAAGATCCGCAGACCGCCTGGAGTCCCGATCGCCAGGAACGGACGACCGTTACGTTCCACGAGTGTTGGGCACATGCTGCTCGTCTGGCGGCGGCGCGGGGCAACCGAATTCGGATGGCCGGTATGGGGGTCGAACATCTGCATGTTGTTGTTGAGCAGCATCCCCGTCCCTGGCACCGTCACGCGGGAACCGAACGCCTCGTTGATCGTCTGTGTCATGGCGACCACGTTCCCCTGCGCGTCCGCGGTGGTCAGATGGGTGGTGTTACGCGACTCGATTTCGGCGGGTATCCCGGCCGAATGCTCCGACGCACGGTCCATGCGGATACCCGCCCGGCGTTCGGCCGCGTATTCTTTCGAGGTAAGCCACTCGATCGGCATCTGCACCGTTGCGGGGTCGCCCATGTACTTGAACCGGTCGGCGAAGGCGATATCCATGCATTCGGCAAGGAGATGGATCGACTCGGGGGTGCCAAACCCCAGCGATGCGACGTCGTAGGCTTCCAGCAAATTCAGCATCTGGATCAGATGGGTGCCGCCCGAACAGGCGGGGGGTGGGACCACGACCTCGAAGTCCCGGTACCGGCCATGCAGAGGGGTGCGGCGGGCGGTGCGGTAACCCTTGAGGTCGGCGAGCGTGACCAGCCCGCCATTCCGCTGGATGTCGTCGACTATGGCCTGGCCCAGAGGGCCGTCGTACAGCGCCGCGGCGCCGCCTGCGGCTATCGCCTTCAGAGACTCCGCGTAGTCACGCCGGACGATCCGCTGGGCGCGTGCGGGCGGAGCGCCGCCCGGCAGGAAGACCTCCGCGCTGGCCGGGAAGCGGCCAAGCGCCTCCGCGTTCCCCTTTATCGTGTCGACCAGGTACTGCGTCGCCGGAAACCCGCGCTCCGCATGGCGAATCGCCGGCGCCATGACCGTCGGCAGGTCGAGCGTACCCCAGGTCTCGAGCGCTTCCCACCATGCCTTCAGGTTCCCGGGCACGCTGACCGCCAGGTACCCCACGCGGTTCGCGAGGCCCTCGACCTGCATGTAGTCGGGCCACGTATCGGAAACGGGTCGGTACATGCCAGCA
>JACPRT010000226.1 GCA_016189845.1 Chloroflexota bacterium
GCCAACAAGGAGTCGCCCAGCCGGTACTACCCGTTCAACGAAGAAACGATGAAGATCTACGAGCGGTGGAAGACCGGCCGCGGAAAGAAGGGGGCACCGGCCCCATCGAGGACGCGCGGCAAGCGGGCCCGGTGAGCCGCAAGGTCCGGATTACGACCGGCGACGTCGTGGTCACAGCGACGCTGAACGATTCGCCCACGGCCGACCAGGTCTGGGAGGCTCTGCCGATTCGCGGACGAGCGAGCACCTGGGGCGACGAGGTCTACTTCAGCACCCCCGTATCGGCCGGCGAAGCAGATGACGCCACCGACACGTTCCCGCGTGGTGCGGTCGCATTCTGGCCCCCCGGCAGAGCGCTGTGCCTGTTCTTCGGGCGCACGCCGGCGAGCACCGGGGATGAACCCCGGATGGCAAGCCCGGGGACCGCTGTCGGGATGATCGACGGCGACCTGCGCGCCCTGAAGACCGTCAGAAGCGGCGCCGTAGTGACGGTCGAGAGGGCGTGACGTTTTCCAGGGCGCTTCGTCAGCGCTCCCGTACGTCCTGGGATCTCATCTGCGGCCACCCGTTCGTCCAGGCCATCGGCGATGGCACGCTGTCCGTAAGTAGGTTTCGCTATTTCATGCGCCAGGACTATTTGTTCCTGATCGAGTACGCGCGAGTTCTGGCGATGGCCGCGGGCAAGGCGCCCGATCTCACCTCGATGACCAGCTTCGCCGCGCTGCTGTCCGAGACTCTGAACTCCGAAATGGCGCTCCACAGGAGCATGTGCGGCGATTATGGGATCACCGCGCGCCAGCTGGCGCTCACGAGGCCGGCGGGAGCGACCGCCAGATACACGCAATTCCTGGTCGATGTGGCCACGAACGGCGGCATCGAGGAGATCTGCGCCGCGTTGCTGCCCTGCCAATGGAGTTACGACGAAATCGGCCGCTCCCTCGCCGGGAGCCGGCTGGCCCGGCCGGGTTCGTTCCACCGCCGCTGGATCAACGGGTATAACTCCCCCGAATACCGGGCGGTCACCGAGTGGCTCGTCGGCTTCGTCGATCGGATCGGCCCGCATGCGCGCCCGTCGACCCAATCGCGTATGCACGAGCTCTTCGAAGAGAGTTGCCGCCATGAACTCCGTTTCTGGGAATCGGCGTGGCGGCTGGGCCGCGCCTGAGCAGGAATCTCCGCGGTCGGGCAGTAGCGTACTCTAGAACTTTGCGCCAGAATGCAGCGACACTGGTGCGGACAGTCGCGTGGCGCGCGGTGCACGCCTGCCGGGTTCAAGGAGCGACGGGATGATTAGAGCCTACATTCTGATAGAGGCGAGCGTCGGAAAGGGCAATTCCATCCTGCAGGCGTTGCGGAAGATCCCGCAGATCGTGCGGGCAGACAGGGTCACGGGACCGTACGACGTCGTATGCGTGATGGAAGTCGAGGACCTGGACAAGCTGGGAAACCTGGTGCGCGACCAGATCCACACCATCGACGGCATCATTCGGACGATGAGCTGCGTGTCTTTCAGCCAGTAACGCTATTTGAGATTCTTCCGGAAAAACGCCAGGGTGCGGTCCCACGCGAGCTTTGCCGACTCCGCGTTGTATACCTGCGGCCGCTCGTTGTTGAAGAAGGCGTGTTGCGTCCCGGGATAGATGTGGAACGTCGCCTGCTTGCCGGCCGCCTGAAGCGCTTCTTTCACTTTCGGCAGGCCGTCGGTCGCGCCGTCACGCTCGGCATAGTGCCCTTCGATCGGGCACTTCACGCCTCGCCAGTCGGGCTGGTTTCTCAGCACTCCGTAGAAGGGCGCAGCGGCGTCGACGACGCCCATCGACGCCAGGTACAGCGTCAGCCCGCCCCCCATGCAGAACCCGACGCAGCCGACCTTCTTCGGGGTCACAGCATGCTGAGATCGCAGGTATGCCACGGCCCCGGCCATGTCCTTCCCCGCACGCTGGATGTCGAGCTCCATCATGAGCTTCTGCGCCTCGTTCGGTTCGCGTGCCGCCTTGCCGTGATACAAGTCGGGCGCAAGCGCGACGAAGCCGGCGCTGGCGAACCGGTCGGCGACGTCCTTGATGTGTGGCACGAGGCCCCACCATTCCTGGATGACGACGACGCCCGGCCCGGAACCGCTTCCGGGCGTGGCCAGGTATCCCTGGGTGCGCTGCCCGTTGCTCGAGAAATCGACCATCCTGCCGGCCATCGCATGACCTCCCTGTCTGTCCAGTCGCCGCCCCAGGCCGAATCGATCGCCTGGCGGAACCGTAGCACGGTCGGACGGTCGCGACAACGCGCCAGGCGACGCCGCGATGCTGCTTTAGAATGGCCGGACGCATGACGAATCTGGCGTGGATCGGCGCCGCAGGCGCGCTCGGCGCGCTCGCGCGCTACGGCCTGGCGCTCGCAGTCCAGCGAGGCACGGGCACCGCGTTCCCATGGGGCATTCTCACCGTGAACACGGCGGGGTGCTTCCTGTTCGGCGTCGTTTTCGGCCTCGCAGAGGAGCGTGGCGTGGTGCGGTCGGATTTGCGGGCAGTGGCCCTGATCGGGTTTCTGGGCGCGTTCACGACGTTCTCGACGTTCGCCTTCGACACCCTGAACCTCATTCGCGCCGAGCGCTACGCGCTGGCGGTGGGGAATGTGCTGCTGAGCAATGCTCTGGGGGTGGTGGCCGCATTCGCGGGGCTCGCGCTCAGCCGGGTGACCTGAAAGACCAGCGTTACCGTTCCGACCGGTCTGGCGGCGCAGTGTTCCGGGCCGGACCGTTTAGCGGTGGGGCGATTGAGCCAGGCTGGGGACCGAGCGGGCCGCTTCCAGCTGGTCGATCGCGGAACCAGTCGACGCGCGAGGCGCGAACGTCTGCCACGCAACGAGGATCGACAGCAGGGCAAATGCGGCGGCGGCGGCCAGGATGATCCGGTCCGCGTTCAGCGTGCGTCGTGCAGGAACGGATATGGCGGCGAGTCGGCTGACCATGCTGTGCGTCCTCCAAAGACGAGCGTAGGTGGGGGCGCCGAACCCGCGACATGGTGAAAACCGCAATACGCGTGCGTGCGGGCCACACACGCCCCTCAGGGGTGCTCTAACGAAACTCAAACAAATGTCCCACGCAGGTCAAAGGGGGCGGGTCCAGTATGTAACTCAGCGGGGTTGAACCGCAGTGCCAGCAAGCAGCGCCGGGGATGGGCCTCCCCGGCCAAGCCGTAAGGCACCAAGGCCGATCCGCCCTTCGCAA
>JACPRT010000220.1 GCA_016189845.1 Chloroflexota bacterium
CCCTCGAATCGGACGCGCCTGTGGCGGGGACCAGGAACCGCATGGCGGCGGTACGCGTGCGAGGGATCGGCGCCGATCCCTCGCACGCGTACCGCCGCCATGCGGTTCCTGGTCCCCGCCACAGGCGCGTCCGATTCGAGGGTCGTTGTGGGGTTCGCGAATGGCCCCGGCATGCGCAACAGTATCGCGCCCCTGCGCCGATATAATCGGCAGACGGGTGTGGGGAGGTTAGAAGATTGCCGCCGGGCTGGTCGAATGTCGCGCTGAAAGAGTGGGCGGTAACGGTCGCCGCGCTGGACCGCGGTGATCAGGTACTGATGTTGCGCAAGGGCGGCATCCGGGAGGACGGGCGCCACTTCAAGCTCGAGCACGACGGCTTCTTCCTGTATCCGACGTATTTCCACGAGGCCGAGGGACTCCTGAAGCCGGACTCCCGGCCGCTTTTTGCGGAGACTACGCGGGAGGAAGACGAAGCTCTGGTCACGCTACGCGTATGGGCCGAGGTGGCGGAGGTACTGGAGATCAGCGAGGCGCCCGCGGTGGAGGCCCTGCAGCCGTTCCATATCTTCACGGCGGAGTTCGCGGCAAAGCGCGCCTACTGGAAGCCAAGGCATCCATTGAACGTGATGTTGGTGCGCTGCTACCGGCTTCAGCAGCCGCAGGCCCTGCCTGTGATGCCCGAATACGCGGGCTGTAAGTCGTGGGTGAAGCTGATAGAGGAGTATCCCGTGGGCGTCGCGACAGCTGCGCTGACGGACCGTGAGTTCGATCGCAAGGTCGATGAGATCAAGGCGGCGTTGGCTTGAGGTACAGGTCGCTTGCCGGCACCGACCTTTCGGTATCAGAAATGGGGTTTGGCGTCTGGAGCGTCAGCACCGGATGGTGGGGTGAGGTATCGGAGGCGGACGGCGTAGGGCTTCTACGACGCGCGCTCGATCTCGGGATAACATTTTTCGATACCGCGGACGCCTACGGCGACGGCTATGGCGAGACCATAGTCGCGAAGGCGCTGGGGTCGAGGCGGGCCGAGATCGTGCTGGGCACGAAGTTCGGGTACGACCTCGAATCGACCGCGCCGCGGGCCGGCCACTCCGAGCGGCCGCAGAACTGGTCGCCCGATTTCATCCGGCGGGCATGTGAGAAATCGCTGCAGCGGCTGCAGACCGATCGTATCGACCTCTACCAGCTTCACAACCCACGGCTGGACGCGCTGGAGCGCGATGACGTGTTCGCCACCCTCGAGGACTTGAAGCGAGAGGGCAAGGTCCGATGGTATGCGGCGGCGATCGGGCCGGACCTGGGCTGGCGTGACGAGGGACTGCAAACGATCAACGTCCGCAGGATCCCTGCGCAGATCATCTATTCGATCCTCGAACAGGACCCGGCACAGGACTTCATCGAAGCTGCGGACCGCGCTGGCGTAGGCGTCTATTCCCGGGTACCGCACGCGTCGGGGATACTCGACGGCACCTACACGAGGAGCACGCGGTTCGACAGGTCCGATCATCGCAGTCACAGGCGCCAGGCGTGGCTCGAGACGTCCCTCAAAAAGCTCGAGACGATCGACTTCATGTTCGCCGGGAAGCGGGCCACGATCGGCCAGATCGCCCTGAAGTTCTGCCTTACGCCTCGGGTCATGGCATCGGTCCTGCCGACGGTGACGACAGTCGCCCAGCTCGAAGAGTACGCGGCCGCGCCCGAAATGCCCGAGATACCCGGAGCTGAACTAGACCGGCTCGCCGGGCTCTACCGGGACAATTTTGGGATGGGCGCGCCGCAGCCCCTGCGCTCCAGCCGGGGCTAGTTGTTGTTGGCCTCGCCCCCGCCGTTCTCGGCTTCGCCGCCTGTCGCATCGGTCTCGCCGCCGGTATCGGCCTCGGCGACGCTGGTTTCTGCTTCGCCTCGAACAGTGTCCATGTGCGATCGCCTGCGCCCGCGCCGGTTGCGTCGCCTCCTCGGCCCGCGTACCGCGTCCTGCGACGAAAGCACCCTGCGCATCTCGTCTTCGAGGAACGCGAAATCCTTCTGCGGGATGATGTGGAGACCGCCGATGAACGCCAGCTCCCACTCCTCCGGCGGCCACTTCCGAACATATTCCAGCCTCGGGCCGATCTGGTACGCATCGAGGTAGCGGTCGGCAGGAAGCACCGCGTCGGCCCGGATCCTCACCCGATGCGGGAAGTCCTCCGACTCCTTCGAATGCCTCCAGATGCGGCCGTGTTCCTCGAAATGGGAGGAGGTGACGGTCGCGGTCGCAGAAAACATCCGCCGGTCGGACAGGTAGAACACGATACGGTCGTCGGTGTTGAGCCTCAGGGCCTTGCGTCGCTGGGAGCTGTCGACCCCCTGGACGTCGAAGCCGCGGGAACGGGTTATCTCGAAATTCTCGCCGGTGGTGACCAGCATCCAGTAGGTCTTGCCCATTACTGCTGCTGTTTCTCCTGGCCCATGGCGCCGGCGAGCGGCGCGAATAGCCGGGTGAACTCGAGGGGGAAGAAGAACTTCGAGGCGGGGCTGGACCCTACCGACTTGAGCATCTCCAGGTACTGGAGGGCCATTGTGTTGCCGTCGACCTCCCTGGCGACGCCGAATATCCGCTGGAGGGCCTGGCTGAAGCCCTCGGCGCGCAGTACCGCCGCCTGCCTGTCGCCTTCGGCCCTCAGGATCTCCGCCTGCTTCGCCCCTTCGGCCTTCAGGATGGCGGCTGCCTTTTCGCCTTCGGCCACCGTGATGTTCGCCTGGCGGGTGCCCTCGGCCTCGAGGATCACCGCACGCTTCACGCGCTCGGCGGACATCTGCCGGTTCATCGCCTCCTGGATCTCGCGCGGGGGCTCGATCTCCCGTATCTCGACGTTCGTGACCTTGATCCCCCAGCGCTCCGTCTCGGCATCGAGTTTTGCCCTGATCAGCTCGTTGATGCGGTCACGCTGAGAGAGGACTTCGTCGAGGCTGATGTCGCCGACCACCGCACGCAACGTCGTCGTAGCGAGTCCGACGACGGCAGTCCTGTAGTTCTGGATTTCGAGCACGGCCCTCTGCGCCTGGTTGATGTCGACTCTCATGTAGACCAGGAAGTCGATGTTTATCGGCGCGTTGTCACGCGTGATATTCGTCTGCCGCGGGATGTCGATCATCTCGGTCCGGGTATCGACCATCATGATCTGGTGCAGGATCGGGATCGAAATCACGATCCCGGGTCCCATCATTCCTTCGAAGCGCCCAAACTTGAAGCGGGCGATCTTCTGGTAGTCCCGTACGAAGTTGATGATCCCCATCGTCGCCTCCTAGCGTCGACCAGCTTCGGCCACAGTTTGCCCCTGGCCACCCTCGGCGGGCGGCAACTCAACCATCAATACGAGCCCATCGACTCCCTTTACGACCACGTCCGCGCCTGCGGGCGCGGTTGCGCCCCGGGGGAGCCTGGCCGTCCAGAACTCGCCGGCGACGCTGACTTCGCCTTGCGGCTCCAACGCCCTCGATACCAGCGCCGTCTTGCCGATCAGCGACGCCGCTGAATGCGGGCTCTGATAGGCGGGGAGCTTGCGCGCGGTGCGCAGCTCTCGCACGAACCACAGGACGACCACTCCGGCCGCTGCGCCAACACCGACCAGCGTCCAAGGGCTGACCCGGACGGTTGGGGCGGGCAGCGACGGCGTCCCGAAGAAACCGAAGAGGAACACACCGCCGAGGATCAGCGAGACGATCCCCGCTATCCCGAAGAGTCCGAAGCCCGGCACCTGCGACTCGACGAAGAACAGCGCCATCGCGAGGACGATCAGCGCAACGCCGGCCCAGGAGAACGGGAGGAACGCGAGCCCGGCGAAACCCAGGAGCAGCAGGATGATCCCGGCGATCGCGGGCCCGAAAGTGCCCGGCGTCCATAGCTCTATCAGGATCAGGAGCCCGCCGGCCGCGAAGAAGAGGAACGCCACGTTCGGGTTCCCGAGGAACCCGAGGGCGCGTTCCAGGAAACTGGGTTTCAGGTCCCGCACGGACGGCGACTCGGTGTCGACCACGACATCCCTGTTCACGGTCGGTATGGACCGCCCGTTGAGCTGCGCAAGCAGGTCCCGGAGGTCGCCCGCGATCAGGTCGACCACCCCCTTCTCGACGGCCTCCTCGGCGGAATACGCCTTCGCCTCGAGCACCGTGGCTTCGAGCGCTTCCGCGTTACGCTTGCGGCTGAGCGCGATCGATCGGATCAACGCCGCGGCATCCTCCTTCGCCTTGCTGCTCAGCGTCTTGGGCAGGTCCTCGCCGCCTGGACCGACCGGTGAGGCTGCGCCGATGTTCGTGGCCGGCGCCATGGCTGCGACACCGGCCGCGGCAGCGATGAACGTGCCGGCGCTGGCCGCCCGGGCGCCCGACGGTGCGACGTAGACGACCACAGGGACCCGCGAGTCGAGGATATCGCGGACGATGGCGCGAGTCGAATCGAGTAGCCCGCCGGGTGTGTCGAGCCTGATGACGATCAGTTCGGCCCCGTCTCGGTCCGCCGACTCCAGGGCGCGTTCAATGAATCGGGCGCTTACGCGGTCGATGTCCCCTTCGACCTCGGCCACGATAACCTCGCGGCCTTGAGCGCGACCGTCGCGCCCGCCGATGCTCAGCGCAAACGACGCGGCAGCAATGCCGATCAGACAGATCGCGAGGATGCGCCAGTAACTGCGGCGCCGACGGGTGCCCATCAAGTTTCCTTCCCGAGCGGGCGGCATTGGACGGCCTGCCGCTGCCGGCGATCATACCGCGCGCGGTCTGGGAGGGCGCGGTCTAGGCGGCGGACCTAGGCGGCGGGTGGCCTGGGAAGCCCGGCCAGCGCGACCTCGTCGGACTCTGCGTCGGCAGGGTCGTGGCGCGCCGGCATCGAAAGCGTGAACACGCTGCCCTGGCCGACCTTGCTCGCCGCCCAGAGCTTGCCCCCATGCAGCTGTGCCAGATACCGTGCGATGGCCAACCCCAGCCCGGTCCCGGCGGCCTGCCTGCCGTCGGCGTTCTTACTGCGATAATAGGCGTTGAAGATGAGTTCCAGCTCGTCCTCGGGGATGCCCTCGCCCGTGTCGGAGACCCGGACGACGTGGGTTTCGCCTTCCTGGAAGACCTCGACCGAGATTACCCCGCCAGCCGGCGTGAACTTGTGGGCGTTGCTGATCAGGTTGGTGAGGATGCGCTCGATTCGCGCGGGGTCGGCATACGTCGTCCCCATGTTGTCCTGGACGTTTACGGTAAGCGTCTGCCTCCGGGACCGCACCGCAGAGGAGAAGAGCGCCGCGGACTCTTCCACGACGTCCTTGAGGTTGATCGTCGCCCTGTGCAGCTCCAGGTGGTCGCTCTGCATGGCGGCGTAGTCGAGGGACTCCTGCGTCAGACGTTCGAGCCGCGACACGCCGTTCCTGAGGGACCTGATGAGCCGCTCATGGCGGGGGTCGGGGGCGCCGTTCTGGTGGGAATCCGCGAGGATGTCGGCGGAGACCTTGATCGCGGTGAGCGGCGACTTCAGCTCGTGAGACACGGTCAGCAGGAGATTGGACTTGAGGGAGTCGAGCCGCTCGAGTTCCCGCAGTCTCGACATCTCCAACGCGTACATGCGGGCGTTTTCAATGGCCATGCCGACCCGGTCGGCGGCGGTCGTGACGAAACGGACGTCGTCGTCGGCGTAGTGTGACCCGACCAGTCGC